>JALWWR010000117.1 GCA_026993045.1 Thermodesulfatator sp. | reverse complement strand
ATCTTCAGGGGGCCCGGCTTACGGCCTGGGAGATGAAAAAAGTCGGCATCCCGGTGGCGGTGATACCGGATGCCGCGGCCGGGTTTCTCATGGCCCGGGGAAGGGTGCAGGCCGTGATCGTGGGGGCCGACCGCATCGCAGCCAACGGAGATACGGCCAACAAAATCGGAACCTACAGCCTGGCGGTCCTGGCCCGGGAGAACCGGATCCCCTTCTACGTGGCCGCCCCTTCCTCCACCTTCGATCTCCGTTGTCCCTCGGGTGAGGCGATACCCATTGAGGAACGGTCCCCGGAAGAGGTCCATTTCTGTGGAAGCATCAGGGTCACCCCTTTCGGGGTCTCGGCCGCAAACCCGGCCTTCGATGTGACGCCGGCCGAGCTCATAACGGCCATTATCACCGAAGTGGGCGTTATTCGCCCCCCTTATTCCCAGAATATCCCCGCGGTGTTGGGACGTGAAACTTAAGTTGCCCCAGGTCACGGTCTCACGGCTAGCCCTTTACCTCAGAGTATTGGAAAAACTCTCCCGGCAAGGGCAAGAACTTATCCGAAGCGAAGAACTGGCGGAGCGCTGTGGAGTCTCAGCGGCCCAACTGCGCAAAGACTTGAGTTTAGTAGGAGCCTTCGGAGTGCGGGGAGTAGGCTATCAAGTTCGGGCCCTAGAAAAAGAGATTAAAAGGATTTTAGGCCGGGATCGAATATGGCATCTGGCCTTGGGGGGGCTCAACGAATTAGGACGGGCCCTCCTGGCCGAAGAACGCCTAGCCCGGCGGGGTTTTCGGTTCGTAGCGGCCTTTGACTGGCGCGAAGAATGGATCGGCCAGGTGATTCAAGAAGTTTTTGTATACTCCTTAGAACAGTTACCTTATTTAGTAAAGGAGTCGGACTTGGAGATCGGAGTCATCACCCTGGCTGGTAAAGAGGCCGAACTCATGGCGGAGAAGATGTACCAAGCGGGCATCAAGGCCCTTTTGAACCTGGGGCCGGACCCCTTAGAACTTAAAGCCGAGGGGCTCCTTATCCATAACGCTGATTTTACGGTGGCCTTTGATCTTCTAGCCTTCGAACTCACCCATCACTAAGCCATGGCCCGTTTTGTGGACCGCGTAAAGATCTATGTCAAAGCCGGAGACGGTGGGCACGGCTGTGTCAGCTTTCGGCGGGAAAAATATGTCCCCCGCGGCGGACCAGACGGGGGAGACGGAGGCGACGGGGGAGACGTCATCTTAGTAGCGGATCCCCAGCTCCACACCCTTTACGATTTCTATCACCAGGTCCATTTCCGGGCTGAAAACGGCCGCCCCGGAAGGGGCAAGAAGATGACCGGCCGCGACGGGGAGGATCTCGTCCTACGGGTCCCAGTGGGCACGGTGGTCAAAGACGCCGAGACCGGGGAGATCCTGGGGGAC
>JALWWR010000116.1 GCA_026993045.1 Thermodesulfatator sp. | reverse complement strand
CGCGGCCCTTATATTGTTCGAGCAGGAGATGGACTTCATCGAGCACCGAGGGGATTTTCTGGATCTCGTCCACGAAGACCGTAAGTGAATCTCGGCTTCGCACTATTTCATATTCCACATCTTCCAGAAAACTCGAAGGGCGTGAACGATAGCGCCAGAAAATATCCCTCCGCAGAAAGTCCAGTCGAAGCGCCCGGTGCCCCTCAAGAAGCCGGGTTATGAGGGTGCTTTTCCCGGTCTGCCGGGGACCGAAAAGGAAAAAACTCCGCCTCCCTATCGGCAAACGGATAAGACGGGGATAGAACACAGGTTAAATATACCCTGCATTTTTAACCTTACAAGTTAAAAATGCAGGGCTTTTTAGTCCTACTCCCGGATCTGGCCCTCCCCGAAGACGATGAACTTGAGGGTGGTCAGCTCCTCAAGGGCCATGGGGCCGTAGGCATGAAGCTTGGTGGTGGAGATCCCGATCTCGGCCCCGAGGCCAAGCTCTCCGCCGTCGTTAAACCGGGTGGAGGCGTTCACCATGACCACCGAGGCGTCAACCTCCTTGAGGAAGCGCATGGCCCGGTGATAGTCCTCGGTGACGATGGACTCGGTGTGATTGGAGCCGTAGCGGGCGATGTGCCTTAAGGCCTCGTCCATGGAGGGCACCACCCGCACCGCAAGGATCAGATCCAGGTATTCCGCGTCCCAGTCCTCCTCGGTGGCCTCCTTGGCCCAGGGGATGAGCCGCCGGGTCTCGGGGCAGCCCCGGATCTCAACCCCGTGGGCCTTCAAATCCTCGGCCACCGCTGGAAGAAACCTCTCGGCCACCTCCCGGTGCACGAGAAGGGTCTCCATGGCGTTACAGACCCCGGGCCGCTGCACCTTGGCGTTTACCGCAATGCGACGGGCCATCTCAAGATCGGCATGCTTGTCCACATAGACGTGGCAGACCCCTTTGAAGTGCTTTAAGACCGGGATACGGGAGTTCTCGGTCACAAACCGGATGAGCCCCTCGCCTCCGCGGGGGATGATGAGGTCGATGTATTCGTCCAGTTTAAGGAGCACGTTTACCGCCGCCCGATCCGTGGTGGGGATCACCTGCACGGCCTCCTCCGGGGCCCCGGCGGACCGCAGGGCCTCTTGAAAGATCTTGGCCAAAGCCAGATTGGAATGGATGGCCTCCGAGCCCCCCCGCAGGATGACCGCATTTCCGCTCTTGAAACAGAGCCCCGCGGCGTCAATGGTCACATTGGGCCGGCTCTCGTAGATCATGGCGATTACCCCGAGGGGGATCCGCATCCGGCCCACCCATAGGCCGTTCGGTCGCCGCCACATCTTCACCACCTCGCCCACCGGATCCGGAAGGGCCGCCACCTCCTCAAGCCCCCGGGCCATGCCCTCTATGACCCTGTCCGAAAGCGTAAGCCGGTCGATAAGGGCCGAAGAAAGTCCCTTTTCCCGGGCGTAAGCTAGATCCTTTTCGTTTTCAGCCTGAAGGAAGGCCTTCTCCTCCCGCAGCCGCCTTGCGGTCTCCAGCAACACTTGGTTCTTGAGGCCCGTGGGAAAGGCTTGCAATCTCTGGGAAGCAACCTGCGCCTTACGGGCTAGGTCTGTCACCAAGGCTTCGATTTCTGACATCTAAGGCCTCCTTAACAAGTTTTCTATTTTTTAAACGCAACCCTACCCAAAGGCAAGTTTTAGTCCTATTTTATTTTAAGGTATGTCGCTTATTGAACACCGATTTTTGATTCAAGAAAAGGATTACAACCGAGCTTGTCAGCGTATCACTCGCTTTCTCGAGCGATATGAGCTCCTTTCTTATGATCGGTTAAAATTTGAGGCCCGAGATTCCCTTCCCGCTTTTCACCCACGCTTCTGGAAAGCCTTACAGGAAGCCCAAGAACGCAACCGTCAAGTTATACGAGACCTCTTTCGAGACCTGGCCCGGGAAGGTTACCGCGAGCTTTTTGATTTAGCCCTCTTACCTCAAGGTTATCTTTCAAAGATCTTTCATACCTTGGCCCATCTCCTCGATGGTTTCTTAGGGATCGATTCCTATTTTTATAACCTAGAGGAAGACTCCCACTGGGTGAGCCGGCGCCTAGAAAGAAAGATCCAAACCCAGCCCGAAGGATTTTGGTTGGTAAAACTTTACGGCTATACCGAGGTCTCCGAACCCCGGTTTGAGCTCCTCAAGCCCCCTAGTCGGCAACTAAAAAATGCTGATTGAGGACCCCAAACTTCGTAATCGTACTTATGTCTTTTTAGATCGAGAAGAAGCCGGGCGGAAACTGGCCCAAATGGTAGCCCCCTTGGCTAAGGAAGGGCCGGGGCTGATTCTGGCCATTCCCGCCGGAGGAGCACCGGTAGGGGTAGAAATAGCCAAAGTCTTGAAGTGGCCTTTGGATCTCCTTTTAGTCAAAAAGCTCCCTCTTCCTTGGAACCCCGAGGCTGGCTTTGGGGCCTTGACTTTGGAAGGCGATCTTTTGGTCAACCGGGAAGCCCTGAAATATTTTCGCCTAGATGAAAAAGACTTGGAATGGGCCCAAAAGAAAGTGAAGGAGGAACTCCTCCGGCGCAACGAGATCTTGCGCGGAGGCCGCCCTTATCCCGATCTTTCCGGAAAAACGGTCCTTTTGGTGGACGACGGCCTGGCCTCAGGGTTTACCATGCTGGCCGGGATCCAAATGGTCCGCCGTAAAGGAGCAGCCAAAGTGATAGTGGCGGTGCCTACGGCCTCTGAATCTAGCTTGGAACGGATCTTGCCTTTGGTGGACGAGCTTTATTGTCCTAATGTCCGGGGAGGCCCCTATTTCGCGGTGGCCGAGGCCTACCAAAAGTGGTACGACCTAGATTATGAAGAAGTGAAACGTTATTTGAAGACCCTCCCAGGAGAAAATCCCTAAATTTAGGGCCAAAAGATGTTTCTAAAAGAGAGAATTCGCCGACATATCTCTCTACAGGACAACCTAGGATTCCGGGAAGATTTCGAGATCCAAACCCTATAAAAGTTTAAGAGGAAACTTTGAAAGTTAGGGAGGTTCTTTGAGCCTTTATCTCTTTTTTAAATATCTCCACCTTTTAGGAGCTCTCCTTTTTCTAGGCACTGGCTTGGGAAGCGCCTTTTATAAATGGCAAGCAGACCGCTCTCAAAAGCTTTCGGTACAGGCTTGGTGCAACCGCGCCATCTTTTGGGCGGACCTGGTCTTCACCATTCCCTCAGGCCTTATCCTCCCTTCCACCGGTTGGGCCATGGTGAAGGCGGCGGGCTTTTCTTGGAGTAGCACTTGGCTCCAGCTGGGAGTGGCCGGTTACCTCTCTGCAGGTCTTTTATGGCTTCCGGCCTTCTACTTGCAGATCAAAATGGAAAAAGAGACCCGTCGGTCTGTCCTTTCCCCCTCTTATGCCCGCTACCAAAAGATATGGATTTTTCTCAGAATCCCTGCCTTCCTGATAGGATTGGCAACCGTGGCCGTAATGGTCTTCAAACCTGAATAAAGACTTCAGCGAAGATTTTTGGGTTCAGAAAGGAATTTTTGGGGAAGGGGGTTTTGAGGGGCTAAGATCGAGAGGTCTCGGAACAACTTTTTCGCCTCAGATTTTTGATTTCGGTAGTAGAGATTAAGGGCCAATTCGGCCAAAAAGTTTACATCCGTAGGATACAAGGCCAACATTTTTCGACACACCGCCTCGGCCTGGTAATATTTTTTCTGGTTCCTCAAGGCCTGGGCCAGTCGCAAATTGCCATAGTAGTTGTAAAAATCGATTTTGAGGACCCGATACATTAAGGTTTCTACTTTAGACCAATTCTTCTGGGCTAAATAAGGGAGGCTTAGGCCTAGGAGGGCCTCTACCGACCCTGGAGCGGCAGCCGCGGCCTTTTCGTAATGCTCGATAGCGTTGCGATAACGTCCCGAAAGATAAAAAAGCCAGCCCAGACGAAGATTTATGGTGTAGCCCCGGGGGTATTTCTGATAAACCGGCATAAGGGCTTGAATGCTTTTAGCGTACTGCCCTTCCCTTTCAAATTCGTAAGAACGATGATAGGCCTCTTTGAGCTTTTGGTAAGATAAAGTTTGGGCCGGGGAGACCCCGGCCCAAAGCCATACCACCACCCAAGCCAGCCAAAACATCCCTAGAAATTAAGACCTACAAAGACGGTAAAGATAGCCTGATTTACCGTGTTATCGCTTTCCACTTCTTTATAGGTATTCCAGGTAAGGTTGGCTCCCAAAAGATATTGTCGGAGCCGATAGGTGATCTCCCCGGTAATTCCCCCACGGTATTTTTCCCTGAGGTTATACACTACAAAACCCGCGTTCTTCACCGCAAAGATCTGTTGTCCTGCCCAGCCTGAAAGTTTGAGGCTCCAGGGGCCTTGAAGGTAGGTGGCTGAAGCCTCTAAAGAATAATAATTCTCAAGAGAGATCCCTATCCGATCCGAATCACTAACATGGATGTAATAGCCTCGGGCTTCAAGATAAACTTTCCCCTTAGCGAAGGAAAAATAACGTCCCGCATGGGGAACCGCCTGAAAGACCTCAAAGTCCACCAGTTCGTCGTAGTCAGAATAGGAAGCTTCCAATCCCACATTCCAACGATAGGGAACAAAATAGGTAAGGTCTCCCACGAGGATCAGCCCTTCGTCGGTCAGATCGTCGTCACTGGAGATATAATGTCCTCCCAGACGGAAACTAAAGTTGGGATGAAGGCTTCCGGTATTGGTGTAGGCCAAGGTGAAATCCGTCTGATCCAGATCCGAATAACCAGATTCATAATTCAAGTGCATTTGAGAGAGACCTACTTCCACCCCGTGGTGCTTCCCGTCTCCAAGGCTGCCGTAAGCAGTAACGGCGTATCCGTCCTCCTTAACTTTGGAATTGCCATAGTTTAAATAAGTCCCATAAAGAGAAAAGTACTTTTTGAGACCCGCAGCCTCTCCGGACCAAGCCAAGCCCAGGAGAAAAAGCAACAAGACCCCTAAACTAAACCCCTTTTTCTTCATGATCTTTCCTCCTCCAAAGGTAAATTTGGTTTCCCTTTTGGATCTCTACTTCCTTAAACCCCTTGACCTGACAAAGTTTCACCCGGGTTTTGACCTCCTTCTTATTAAAGCAGATCTGCCCCTCAAAGTCAAACTTGCTTAAGGCCTGATATTGTCCTTTAAAATCTAAAGCGCGCGGCCAGAAAGAACCTAAGAAGAGATAGGCGTTCTTTTGCCACCAAGGAAGCAAAAGCTCTAAAGGTAGGAAATCTTCCCATTTAAGCCCTTCCCTTAAACCTAAAGGAATTTTAGGGGCCGCTAGGAATAGATCTTTTAGGGACGAGTTTCCGGGGCCTTGATAGTTTAGAAAATAAAAAGCCCCTCCCCGCCATCCAAAATAGAGCTTTCCTTTCCCTTCCGTAAGATAAAAGGTGCCATCCGGAGCCATCTCCACCCGCAAGTCTAGGGTCTCTTTTAAAGTTTGATTTTGGTAAATCTCATAAGAAAAGGTTTCCCCTAAAAGGAAATTCAGGCTTTGTTTTAGACGCTTGTCTGGGGGAAGGGCTTCCACCGTTTCTCCCTCTTTCGGCAGCTGGAAATCCCAGAAGCGCCCTTCGCTTTGATAGGCCTTAAAAACAAAGGGCATAGTAGGGGCCCCCAGCTCAGGACTTCCTTGAATATGGAGGTGGAGATGGGGTTGGGGAGCGTAACCCGAGCTCCCGCAAAGCCCTAAAAGGGTGCCCTCCACCACCCAGTCTCCCTTTTTAACTTGGAAAGTGCCAGGACTAAAGTGGGCCATTAAGACATAGAAACCCCGGGAGTCGTAGATAAGGATGTAATTTCCCCAGGGGCGCTCCGTATTAGCGGATCCCGGAGGTTCATCTGGGAGTTCATCTACCAGCTCCACCACCCGACCGCTCACCGGAGAAAATACGGGCTTACGGTAGGCATAATAGTCCTCCAATACCCGCCCCGAGCCTTCAAAGGTGCGACCAGCTTCGTCCTGAACCACAAAATCCAAGGCGTAACGCCAGGGCCCTTGATGGGTAAATTTGCCGTTAGTACCCTGCCATACGGTCCATTTGCCACTTAAAGGCCATTCGATAACCCAAACGCCAAAGGGGAAACGGCGGTCTAAACTCAAGTGGTAATCTAAGGTCCTTTCCGGAGTCCCCCGATAATAAAAGGCAAGCCTGGGGTATCCCGCCAGTCTCAAGGAGTAAAGAAAAAGCAGGGTCACCAAATTAAAAGGCAAGGCAAAGGCCGGAAGACCAAATTTCTGCCAGAAGACCTGCGAGGCCTCGCTTAGAGGTGAGGCCACTCCTACGGCCACTAAAGCTAAGAGGTAACTTCGTAGCGAAGGTAAAAGGAAGACCCCGCCGAGAGCCATCGCGATAAGAACGAAATTAAAATGTCCCAAGTGGGAAAAAGAGGCCTCTAAGGAGCCTACAAAAAGAGCCGCCAAGAGGCTCCCAAATATATAGCCTGCGAGGGCCAAAAATCCCAGAATAGGGGAGAACCAAAGTAATAAAAGGAAAAGGATCAGGCCTACTAGGGGATAGGGGAGGAAAAATATGGCTCCCAAAGCCTTAAAAAAGCCTGCCAGAGGAATCGGAAACTCCCAGGCTGGGAGCTGGAAACGAGGGTAAAGGCTGACCACAAAAAGGTTAGAATATTTATAAGAAGCCAGAGCCGCCAGCAGACTGCCTGCAACAAAGGGGAGACTCAAAATGGGAAGACGTAGATAATAAGAAAAAAAGTTATAGGTGGCGTAAGTAAGAACAAAGGTAAAGATACCCATTAAGACTAAAAAGAGCAGACTAAGACAGCATATTTTGAAATAATAACCAATAGAGAGGCCTACCAATAGGGGATTGTAAGTATAAAAATCTAGCCGCAGAAAATCTTCTTTTAATCCCAGAAAGCGAGCAAAGGTATAGGCTGAAAGGGTGCACACCAGGGCCGAAAGCCCCAGGTTGGGATAAATCAAGGTGAGAAATAGTATAACTAAACCTGCTCCAGGATGCGCAATGAAAAGGACTCCGGAATAACTATTTAAGATGGAGCGCGGGATGACTTTCAGGTCCTTCATCGGAGATGGGCCGGTACACGTTCCAGGCGCACGAGGTCTTCTAGCGTTTCTGCTTCCCTAATGACTTCGGCCTCTCCTTTTTCGGTAATCAAGATCACCCGGGGACGATAGGTGATAAATTGCATCCACTGGGTCACATTATAGGCCCCCACTGGTGAAAGGACTAAGGGCACTCCTCGGCTCAAAGGAGGGAGATTTACGGCTTCTTCCACCACATCAATGTTCATGCAAAGGGGCCCGTAAAGGACGCTAGGCTCCGGAGGCCCGAGCACTTCCTCTCCCAAATCCACCCGAAAATGATACCAAAAAGCGGTGAAGAGCAAATTTACGCCAGCATCCAGTACGTAAGCTCGACGTCCGTCAGGCAGACGTTTTACCGCCTGCACGGTAGTGATTAAAAACCCCGCTTCGTCCACCAAGGCCCGACCGCTTTCTAAAATGAGCAAGGGATAATCTCTAGAATTCAAGTTTGAAAGGAGGGCTTTGGCTATACTTTCCGCATACTCCGAAAGGGGCGGGACCGCTACTTCGGGAGGAAGATAAAGCCCCTTCAAACGATTACGAGAGGGAAAACCTCCACCTAAATCTAGATATTCGATGGTCCAGCCAAAGGCTTCTTCTAACTTTTGAGCAAAGCCCAGAAGTTTTTCGGCTGCCCGCCCGTAGGCCGCTGGTTCCAGGATAAAAGTCCCCTGGTGACAATGAAGCCCTACGATTTCGAGCTGGCCGCCAGCTGCTATCCTCTGGACCACCTGGAGGGCCTCGCCACTTTCCAGATTGAATCCGAAGCGATCCCAACGGGGATAAATGCCAGTATCTAGGTTGAGACGGATTCCGATGGAAATCTTTCTCTCCAGTTCCTTCGCTATCTCTTCTAGGTCAAGAATCTCATCCATGGAATCTACATGGATGCGAGCCCCTTCTTCTACAGCCTTTTTTAGAATGGTTCGAGGTTTATAAGGCCCGTTAAAGATGATCTTTTCTCCTGGCACCCCTAAACGGCGGGCCTTCTCGTATTCGAATTCCGAAACCACCTCCGCCGTGGCCCCCTCTTGATGAAAGATCCGACAGATAGCGTCAAGATAGTTAGTTTTGTAAGACCAACTGAATTCCACCCGGGGATAATGGGTCTCAAAGAGTCTTTTCGCATAGCGAAATTGCTCCCGCAATCGCTTTTCCGAAAAAACAAAGAGGGGAGAGCCAAACTTTTGGAGAAGATCTTTTACCGGTACTCCATCAATTTCAAACCGCACCCTTTGCGCCAGGGCACTCTTTTGTTCCCGCAAGGTACCGATTTGGAGTTTGACAATGGTGGGTTTTTGATAGGGCTTTTTCATCTCTCACCTCGGGTAACCATGTGCTGAAAGACTTCTAGTTCCGTGACCAGATCGTCGGTGAAACGGATATAAAGCTTCCCAGCCGGATAGTCCCAACTTCTTTCAGGTTCCTGTCCCAGAGCCGCAGCTAAAAGCCGTTCCGGAAGGTTAATCCCCACGCCTACCGCGAAATAGATCCAGGCCGGAAAACGGGGGTTGATTTCTACTAAGTAAAGATCTTCGTCCTGGGCGATGACCTCCAATTCAAAGGCCCCTCGCCAGGCATAGGCCCTAACAAAATCTTCCGCGGCCTTAAGAAGACCCGAATGAGTAATGGTTACCCCGGTCCAGATCTTCCCTAAGCTTGTAATCCAGAGCTTTTTAATAGCTAAGAGACCAAAATGTCCCCCTTCTCCATCTCCGACTCCTACCACATTCACCTCTTCTCCCTCCACCACTTCCTGCACCAGTACCGGATAGCCCCACTCGGCCGCAATAGAGTAAAAATACTGCTGGGCTTCGGCTGGAGTGTAGGCCTTAAGGGCCTTGTAAAAGAGCCCCTTTATCATTACCGGAAAAGAGAGTTCGGAAAGGGCCTCTTCTAGCTCTTTTATCGAGGTTACGGCCAAAGTTTGAGGGATCTTAATCCCGATTCTTCGGGCCACTTCTTGCAAGCGGTCTTTTGCACGCAAACGAAATTGTTCTTTGGTGGGCAAAAAACTCTTAATTCCGTAAGCCGAAAGTCTCGATTCCAAATCGATAAAAAGGGGAAGCTCGGCATCCAAGGCTGGAATGACCACCTCTAGGCCTTCCTTCTCTTTGATATAAAGCAAACGGTTTAAAAAAGGCGCTTCCCCTTCGGAAGGATATGGCATGAGGTAAGCCCGTTCCACCAGGTGGTCAAGATAGATTCCGGGCTCCATAGCGTCATAGGCCAATCCTATAGGAGCTACTGGAATCTTCCCTTGGCGCAATCCTTTTATAATCCCCAAACCTGGGCCAGGATTGTCTACAGCATTGATTCCAGAGACGGCCACTTTAATCACGATTCCTCCCAAAGACGAAAGCGCTTCAGGCTCTCTAAGAATTCCTCTACATCTCGTAAGGCTTCTGGAACCGAGATCTCGAACTCTTCACTCAAGGCCTCGGCAATCTCTGAAGGGCTCTGCCCGGCCCGCAGGGCCTTAAGGACCTTTAATCCGGTCTCGTTCACGGTGTAACTATTACCAGTCTCCGGATCAAAGATGAAACCTTCTTCGCTGATAGCTAAACGGTTGAGTTTCATACTCCACCCATTTATCTGTAAATTTTAAATCTTGACCTACCTTATCCTCCCCAAAAGGAGACGGCTCACCTTGCTTTTCCTAAGGAGCTGTCTAAAGATTTTAGCACGTTTTCATAGGAGTCTAAGTTCCAGGTTTGGATGACTTTTCTTTCCTTTGCCAGTACAATTAGCTAAATGCCTCCCAAATATTGTGTTCGCACGGATGTAGGACTCCGCCGGCCAAGAAACGAAGATCACTATCTGGTGGTGGATGAGCCTTCTCCGTTAGGAAGACTTTGGGCTGTGGCTGACGGCATGGGCGGACACCCCGCTGGAGACCTTGCAAGCCGCCTGGTATGCGAAGCCTTGAAAGAAAGTTATTTTACCCCTTTGAGTCTGAAAGAGAGGCTCCTTTACCGTCTCTATCCCCGAGCTCTCCTCAAGCGACTCGAACAAGCGGTAGAAAAGGCCCAGAAGAAACTTTTGCGTTACGAAGAAACCCATCCGGAAAGCGAGGGCTTTGGGACCACTCTTTCAGCCCTGGTGATCAGAGGAGGGAACGGGTTTGTCGCCCATGTGGGAGACAGCCGCATTTACCTTCTTCGAGCCGGCAGCCTAACCCAACTCACCACCGATGACACCCTAGTCCAAGAGATGGTAGAAGAAGGTGAGATGACCGAGGAAGAGGCCCGCACTAGTCGTTACCGACACATTCTCACCCAGGCCTTGGGCGGCGGCTATGAAAAGGTGGCCTGCTTTGCCATTGATGTCCGCCCTGGAGACCTTTTTCTTCTTTCCACTGATGGACTCCATGACCTGGTTCCCCACCGTGTGATACGAGAAATCCTTCTAAGCCACCCTCTCCCCATGGTGTGTGATCTCTTGGTGGAGGCGGCTCTGGCGCGGGGAGGACGGGACAACGTGACGGTAATCGTAGTTCAGGTAGGAGATGGAAATGGGTAAAGAGCAGCCCCTGCTTCCCATAGGCACGGTTCTTAATGGAAAGTGGGTGATTTTGGAATTTATTGCCCGGGGTGGAATGGGCGAGGTCTACCGGGCCCATCAGATAAATCTCAAAAGGGACGTGGCCCTCAAGATCGTTTCCCGGGAATGGCTCAAAACCTTTATCGATGATCCCGAGGAACTGGAGGGCGCCCTGCGTCGTTTCCGCCAGGAAGTAGAGACTATGGTCCAGATCCGGCATCCCAACGTGATCCAGATCTACGACTACGACAAGGCCCGGGTGGAGCTCCCGGAGGGTCCGGTAGAGCTGGAATATATCGTGCTGGAATATATACCAGGCCGCACCCTGCGGAGCACCATGCGGGAGGAAGGCTTTTATCCCTCCGAAAAAGAGACCCGGGCCTGGATTGAAAAATATTTCTTCCCGGTGCTTGAAGGGGTAAAGACCATTCACCAGATGGGCATCTTTCACCGGGATCTTAAGCCCGAAAACATTCTCCTTGACGGGGAGATCCCCAAGATAGCGGACTTCGGCCTGGCCCGTTCCATAAAGCTCGAGTCCATCACCACTTCCTTAGAGATAAAGGGCACCCCGACCTACATGGCCCCGGAACAGTTTGTAGATTTGAAGGGCACTGATCAGCGGGCGGATATCTACGCCCTGGGAAAGATCCTTTTCGAAGCCGTAGCGGGAAAGATTCCGTCCTCGGCCCGCCCCTTTACTCAGGTAGGTCTTAAGGAGACTCCGACGCCCTTCTTCAAGGCCCTAGATCACATCATCCGCCAGGCCACCGAGGAGGACCCAGACCGGCGCTTTTCCAGCGTAGAGGAGATGGAAGAAGCCCTGAGAGAGGCCCTGGCCCTTCAGAAAAGGGAAAAGATCCCCCCTTCGGCAGTGCGCTTGAGGCCTCCCCTCTGGCTGATCCTGGCTTCCGCGGTGGTCCTTTTGGTCTTGGGAGGGACTTTTTACTATCTCTGGCAGAAGATGCGCGCCGGACAACACCAGGAAGTACAACTCACGCTTTATCCTGAGCTAGCCCGCGACTTTCCCTCGGTAAAGGTGTCTTCAGACGGAGCGGTGATGCGCTTTCTTCCCGGAGGGAAGATAAAACTCCCTCCGGGATTCTTAGAATCTAAGCCCCAAACCGTAACCCTTAAGCCTTTTTATCTAGACGAACACCCGGTCACCAACCATCAATATGTAACCTTTCTCAACGAGATCTCTTCCCAAATTCGGGTGGAAAACGGGGTGGTCAAACACCGTAACGAAGTCTGGCTTTATCTAGGTAAAGTCAGTGAAAATTACGAACCCATCATCTATGAAGAAGGAAGGTTCTTGATTCGAAATCCGATCCACGCTTCTTGTCCGGTGGTGCGGGTTACGGCCCTTGGGGCCCGAGCCTATGCCAGACATTACGGAAAAAGACTTCCCACTAAAGTGGAATGGTTTTACGCCGTCACTGAAGGCCGGGGGTTAAAGGGCCTCCAACTAGAAGTCCCCAGAAATTTTTATAAGCACTTTGAGTTTCCGGTAAGCGTAATGGACTTAAAACCTAATGCCCTCGGGATCCGGGGGCTTAGCACCCATTTCGGCGAATGGGTGGAAAATAGTGTTCTTCCTTCCTCTGAGGCCGAGATCGTCCTTATAAGCGGTCTAAAACTCCATGAACCCTCGCAGACCTTGGGTTTGGCCCCAGTAAAACGCATGCCCTGGGAGGCCTTTGAGGAGGTAGGCTTCCGTTGCGCCCAAGAGGCAAACCCCTCGCCTTAAAACCAGAGATTAAACCCCAGCCCCCAGAAATAGTCCGAGTGCCAGAAGGCCCTGAAACTTAGTCGACGATTGAGCACGTAACTAAAACCTATCTCCCCCTCCCACTTCTCCCAGGTGTCGTACTCCACATATCCTTCAAGGGAAAGCCTGGGAGTAAGCGGCAGGTGCTTTTCAACGCCCAGGCGCGTTCCGCCATCGGTATCCACCCAGAAATAGGTCCTCAAATTAAGGGGTAAAAGATAGGTAAAACCCGCCACTCCCCGGGTCTTATCCTCCTCGTTGGCCAGAAGATCCGCACCCACAAAGAGGGTAAAGAAACGGTTGAAATAGCGTTCCGCCAGAAAGACCCATTCCGACTCGCTTTCCGGAACCCCTTCCCAACCTATCTCCCATACCGCCCTTAAGTTCCACCGGGTGCTTGAAAGATTCAGGTATCCCTCGCTCATATTGGTGGCCAGCGTGGCTTCCGCCCAGGCGTACCAGTGATCCTCATAGAGCAGGGGCCGTACCTTTTTCACCGCCGGCGGAGGGGAATACCCTTCGTAGTGCACCACCCGGGCCATTCCGCTCTTAAGATGGTAAAGGATGTGGCAGTGAAAGAACCAGTCTCCCTTCTCGTTGGCCGGAAATTCAATCACCGTGGTGCTCATAGGAGCCACGTCCACGGTGTGTTTCCAGGGCGCATAAGGGCCCTGGCCGTTTAAGACCCGGAAGAAATGGCCGTGAAGATGCATGGGATGGTGCATCATGGTGCGATTGACCATGATAATGCGGACGATCTCTCCCTTCCGGATGCGGATGACATCGCTTTCCGAAAGGGCCTTCTTGCCCATGAACCAGACATAGCGTTCCATGTCCCCGTCCAGGGTCAGGCGGATGATCCGCACGGGCTTTCCCGGCGGAGGAGAGGTGGGCTTTAAGGCCCGCAGGAAGCGATAAGGAGGCCAGGGCCGGCGGGGGTCCATCCCGTCAAGGGCCCATTTGGAATGGAAGACCATTTTTCGGTGCCCCATCTTCATGCCCGGCATCATCCCCGCCCGGTCGAACTTTCCGGCTTTTACCGCCGCATCGGACATCCCCATGGCCGACTCCGGTTTTACCGCCAGAAGGGACTTAAGGGTCACCTTCCCCATGGTGTGATAAAGATTGGGAGGCGGAATATCCGGGGCCAGGTGTCTGGGCCCCTTGCCTATCCAGAGCGAGGCCTGACCGGAATTGTCCTGGGCCGTGGCCCGAAACTCAAAGGCTCCCCCTTCCGGGACCGTAAGGATCACGTCGTAGGTCTCGGCAATGACCATCAGAAATCGCTTGAGTTTTACGGGTTGTACTTCCTGGCCGTCGGCAGAAACTATGGTCAGGGGACCGCCCGCAAACTCCACGTAAAAGTTGGTCCCGGCCGCCGCATTTATGATCCGCAAACGAATCTTTTCTCCGGGACGGGCGGGAAGGTGGTCCTCGGGTTTACCATTAATAAGAAAAGCGTCGTAGGCAATGTCTGAAAGGTCCATGGGAGGCATGCGCAAAAGTTCACGTTTGAAGAAATGTTTCACCATGCCGACCTTGAAAGCCCCTAAAAGACTCTGAGCCGTGCCCTTCTTGATGTTGTACCATTCACGGCCGGCCTTAAGAGTGCGAAGGATCTCGTCGGGATTCTGATAGGTCCAGTCCGAAAGGACCACCACATAGTCCCTGTCTACGGGAAAGCGCTCTTTCTTCGGACGAATCACTATGGCCCCGTAAACCCCTCTCTGCTCCTGAAGGCCGGTGTGCGAGTGGTACCAGTAGGTGCCGCTTTGCCGAATGCGGAATTCGTAAGTGAAGGTGGTCCCAGGCTCAATGGGCGGGAAACTCACATAAGGAACTCCGTCCATCTCCGGGGGCACCAGGACTCCGTGCCAGTGGATGGAGCTTTCCTCTGGCATCCGGTTTTCCACCACAATGCGGGCCAGATCCCCTTCTTCAAAGTAAAGAGTGGGGCCGGGGATCTGACCGTTTATGGTCATAGCCTTGATGGTGCGTCCCCGGATGGTGACCGGGCGCTCCTCAAGTACCAGGTGATATTCCCGGACCCGAGCCGCAGCCCAAACGCTCCAAAGAAGGATGACTCCCAGGGCAAGGAGAAGAGCCTTTTTCATCTTCTTGCCCCCTTAAACCTTAAGGAGACGGGCATTTAAGGCCACGATCACCGTGCTCAGCGACATGAGCACCGCCCCCACAGCCGGGCTCAAAAGCACCCCGTATTTGTAAAGGACCCCTGCGGCCAGGGGAATGGCCACCGCGTTGTACCCCGTGGCCCAGAAGAGATTCTGGAGCATCTTGCGGTAGGTGGCCCGGGCCAGATCAATGATGGTCACCACATCCTCAGGGTTGTTGCGCACCAGAACGATGTCCGCGGTCTCAATGGCCACTTCGGTTCCGGCCCCGATGGCAATGCCCACATCCGCTTCGGCTAAGGCCGGGGCGTCGTTCACTCCGTCGCCGGTCATGGCCACGATCTCGCCCCGGGCCTTGACCTCGCGGATCTTTTGGGCCTTTTCTTGCGGCAGGACCTCGGCGAAGAATTCATCCAGGCCCAGTTCCTCGGCCACCGCCCGGGCCACCCGGGCGTTATCCCCGGTGAGCATGAAACATCTGATACCCCGATCCTTAAGGGCCTTTATGGCCGAGCGCGATTCCGGCCGCACCCGGTCGGAAAGACCGATGGCCCCGACGAGCCGGCCCTCAACCAGGACGAAGATCACCGTCTGCCCCTGGGCCGAAAGCTTAAGGGCCTCTTCCGGAGGGTTTAACCCCTTTTCCCGGAGATAGCCCGGACTTACTACCAGGACCTCCCGGCCGGAGACCCTGGCCCGGGCCCCGCGGCCGGGAAGGGCCTTAAAGTCTTCCACCGGGTCCTTCTCGGAAGAGGCCTCGGCCACGGCCCGGGCGATGGGGTGTTCGGAATGGGTCTCTACCGAAGCGGCAAGCCGCAGGACTTCCTCCGGGGAAAGACCCTCCCAGGAAAGGACCCGGGTTACCCCGAAACGGCCCTCCGTAAGGGTTCCGGTCTTGTCAAAGACCACCGCGGTGAGGTTTCGGGCCCGCTCAAAGGCCGCCCGGTTGCGAATGAGAAGCCCTCGCTTGGCCGCAAGGGCCGTGGAGACCGCCACCACCAAGGGCACGGCAAGCCCCAGGGCATGGGGGCAGGTGATGACCATCACCGTTACCGTGCGCTCCAGGGCAAAGGCCAGATCCCTGCGCATTAAGGCCCACCAGATAAGGAAGGTGACGGCCCCGCCGGAGAGGGCGATCAGGGTGAGCCAGAAGGCCGCCCGGTTGGCGAGATCCTGGGTGCGGGATTTGCTTTCCTGGGCCTGGCGCACCAACTCAATGACCTGGGAAAGAAAGGACTCCGCCCCGGTGCGGGTGATCTCCACCACCAAGGAGCCCTCCCCGTTTATGGCCCCGCCGATGACCTCATCCCCGGGCTTCTTTTCCACCGGGCGGGACTCCCCGGTCACCACGGCCTCGTTTACCGCGCTCTGCCCCTCCAGCACCCGGCCGTCGGCCGGAATCTTCTCCCCCGGGCGCACCAGCACCCGGTCTCCGGGGCGCAGATCCGCAAGAGGAACCTCTTCGGTTTTGCCGTTTGGAAGGAGCCGGTGAGCCGTTGAGGGCATGAGGCGGGCAAGCTCCTCAAGGGCCCGGGAGGCCCCGAGTACCGAGCGCATCTCAATCCAGTGCCCAAGGAGCATGATGTCAATCAGGGTGGCAAGCTCCCAGAAGAAGACCTTTCCCGGAAGCCCGAAGGTCACCAGCGAGCTATAACCGTAAGCCGTGGTGATGGCCACCGCGATGAGGGTCATCATCCCCGGACGGCGGGTGCGAAGCTCGGAGAAAAGCCCTTTGAGAAAGGGCCAGCCCCCGTAAAAATAGACCCCGGAGGAAAGCCCGAAGAGGAGATAGCGGTCGCCGGGAAAGGCCGGGGCCGAAAGCCCGAGAAGCTTTCTTATCATCGGGGAAAGGAAGAGGATGGGAAGGGTGAGGAAGAGGGAGACCCAGAAGCGGCGCTTAAAGTCCTCTATCATGTGAGCGTGGTGGGAGTGTCCGCCATGATGATCACCATGGGAAATGTGGGATCCGTGGGCGTGAGTTTTATGAGAGCCGGGAGCGTGATGAGCATGGTGATGATGTTCGGAAGAAACCATTGGACCTCCCTTCTACCCGGGGCGGGAGCCCGCCCCAGGCGGAGTTCTATTGGTTGTGGTGAGGCATCATCATGCCCCGGTGTCCAGGGCAGCGTCGACATTTTTCCCGCATCTTTTCCCGAAACTCATCCCATTCCTCCTGGCTCACGCTACCCGCTTCCATTTTCTTGGCCATGGCCTCCATCTCCTGCGCCATCTCTCGCATCATCCGGGCCCTTTCCCGAAGCATCTCGGGGGAAATTTTCTTGGGAGAAGAGGGCATCATCATGGGGCAGCCCATCATCTCCTGGCCCATCATGCCTCGCCCCTGTGAGGCCTCCGATTGCGACTGCATTTTCTGCTGGTGCCATCGATTTTCATAACCCTGAGCCCAGACCGCCGTAGCCCAGAAGGCCACCGCAAAAATCAAAAACCACCATCCTTTCTTCATCTAAAACCTCCTTTTATTTTTAATAAATTTTTATTATAGTTTAAGAAGATCAAAAAGTAAAATATTTTTCAAACCTCTCGGAT
>JALWWR010000115.1 GCA_026993045.1 Thermodesulfatator sp. | reverse complement strand
CCCCGTAATGTGTGGCCAAAAGGGCTGAAAGGATATTTACGGTGTCGCTGTTGGTGACCGAGATGACCAGATCGGCTTCGTCTAGACCCTCCTTGATCAATTCCTGGGCCTCAAGACCGTCAAGATTTAAGACTAGGGCCTTGTTTAGCTTTTCAGCCAGCAGCTCGCATTTCTCAAGGTCGTTGTCCACCACGATCACTTCTGACACCTGCTTTTCTAAATCCTCGGCTACCAGACGCCCTACCTTGCCCCCGCCGATGATGAAGACCTTCTTCGGATAGGAGATCTTAATCCCTAGGAGATGTTCCACGGCAGGCAAATCGCTCTTTTTAAGGATCAAAAAGACCCGATCTTGGGGGCGTAAAAGGGTCTCACCCCGGGGAATCAGAGTCTCTCCTTTGCGGACCAGGGCCACGATGAGGAAATCGTAGAGTTTTCGCAATTCTATGAGATCCGAGATCCTCATGCCCGCTAGAGCGGTCTTGGCTCGGATCTGATACCCTAAAAGAAGAATCTGTCCCCCGGCAAAGGTCTCCCAATCGGAAAGGGGAAAAAACTGGCACAGCCTCACGATCTCTTGGGCTAGGGCCCGCACGGGATTAACAATCAGGTCCAGCCCTAGCTTCTTTTCGTTTAAAGGAGAATCCGGGGAAAGATACTCCTCGCTTTTGACCCGGGCAATTTTGGTGGGAACCCCGTATTCCCGGGCCAGAAGACAAGAGATGAGATTGATTTCATCACTGTTGGTTACGGCGATAAAGAGATCGGTTTCTCGGATCCCTGCCTCTTCCAAGGTCTTGGCCGAGGCTCCGCTTCCTTTAAGGGCCAAGACGTTTAATTTTTCCAGCCGTTTTATTTTTTGGGGTTGGGTGTCGATCACCACCACCTGGTGCCCTTCCACCGAAAGGCGCTCTGCCAGGTGGTAACCTACTTCGCCAGCCCCTACCACTAAGATACGTTTCATAACCGCAAAGTTAGCCTAAACTTCGAGGCAAGAAAAGTCCATGCTAGAATGGAAGGCGTGGAAAAGATCTTCGAGTTAGAAGGGGTATGGTATGCCTATCCCGACGGGCGAGCGGCCCTGAGAGGGGTGGATCTTACCTTGGAACCGGGGGAAATCTTGGCCCTTATCGGTCCAAATGGGGCTGGGAAATCCACTCTCCTTTTGGCCTTGGCCGGGCTTCTCCCGGTAGAAGGCCGGCTATGGTACCAGGGCCAACCCCTTTTGGGGCTTAAAGACCCGCGGCGGTTTTCCATCGGTCTCCTTTTTCAGGACCCTGACCCCCAGCTTTTTTCCCTTACGGTTTACGAAGACGTGGCCTTTGGACCCCGGCAACTGGGCCTTCCCGAAGAAGAAGTGGCCCAGAGGGTAAGGGAGGCCCTAGAGAAGGTGGGCCTTAGAGGGTTTGAGGAACGCAGTCCCCATCATCTCAGTTTCGGGGAGAAAAGACGGGCCGCGCTAGCGGCGGTCTTGGCTATGCATCCCCAGGTTCTCCTCTTGGACGAGCCTACCAGCAACTTAGACCCCCGGGCCCGACGGCGATTCATAGAATGGCTTTCAGAGCTAGACCTTCCCTGTATCCTAGCCACCCACGACCTCGAGATGGCCTATGAGATTGCGGACCGGGTGGCCCTTCTTTATGAGGGCCGCATCGCCGTTACCGGCCCGCCCGAAGAGATCCTTTTGGACGAGGCCTTGCTTCAGGCCAACGGTCTTGAGCTTCCCTCTTTTGTCCGTTATCTTTCCGGAGGTTTGAGAAATGCCCGAGAAAATACGGCTTCCCGCCTATCTTAAACAGGCCTTATATAAAAGGAACCTCCAGATAAACTCCTTAAAAAAGCTCCCCACCCCCATCCTGGGGAAGGTTTTAGAGAAAAAACTCCCGGTGCTGGCCTTTCATGACGGTCAACCTTATAAAGCCTTTGTCGAAGATAGCCACCAAGAAGACTTCAAGAGTTTTTGGATCCATTTTTGGGAAACTCCAGAGCATTTGACTCCTGGAGAGAATTTGGTCCTAGTTATCGCTACCCCTAAAGAGCGATTCGTATTACAGGGCCTAATAAAGGAAAAGAAGGCCTCCCAGGTCCTTTTTTCTACCGTAGATCCCCGGACCGAAGAGCGTTTGGTTTATCCCAAACCAGAACCGGTCTTTCTTTCTTTTTTGCCCCTTCCCCTCTTTGAAGGCCTGCTTTCGGAACGCTATTTCCTGTTAAGAGACACCAACATCCCCAAAGAGGGCGCACCGGAACTCAAGAAGGCCTATGTCTACGATCTGATCATTGATCAGCAGGAAAATGTAGCGGAGGAGTTCTCGAGGATCCTTAAAAATCCTGGTCAGGTGGGGTTTCTAAAGGATATCTCTCGGGGCGGGGCAGGGGTTAGCTGTCCTAAAGAGCCAGCGGTCAAGGAGAGCCAGCCCCTTTATCTTAGGGGCACTTTGCAGCTTCCCTCAGGAGTAAATTTCAATCTAGGACTTATCGGCCTCCTGCGGGGCCGACATAAAAAGGAAGGTCAGACCTTTTTACATATCATGTGGGCCCGGCCCTTGCCTTCGGAGGTCTATCTTTTCCTTAAAGAACACGTTTCTTGAACTCTTCCCAGCCCAGGCGCTCGATGATGGTCCCCAGCCGTTCGCCTTTTAGGTTTTCTTCTTTATAGAGGTTCACAATCTTTTCTATTAATTTGAGGACCTCTTCCTCCCCGGCTATAGGTACCAGTTCGGTAGCCAGGCGGGGGTGGCGGCCTAGTTTCCCGCCCACTAAGACTCGATAGCCCCGGCCCCTTTCATAAAGGGCTCCGGTGGGACAGATTTTTACGCAGGCCCCGCAGGCCACGCACTTCGCTTCCTCTATCACCGGACCGGCCTCCGAAAGTTTAAGGGCCCCTTCTTCGCAGACCTCTAAACAAGATTCACAGGCGGTACAGAGGCTGGGATCCAGGTCTAAGAGGATGCGCCCTTGAAGGGCCACGTCTTTGATATGGATTTGGGAACAGGCGTTAGGACATTCCGAAAGGCCCACCCGGAACTGGTGGTGGTGTTTCAAAGGCCCCCCCACTTTAGCCATTAAAAAAGAAGTAAGCTCAGCCTGGGCTAAAAGCTTTTCAATTTTTTCCAAGAGGGCCCGCGAGTCCGTAAGGGCGTTTTCGCACCCCGCCCCCCCAAAACAAGCCTCCACCGCAAACCCTTCTCGGGCTTGAGAGGCCGGCCCCCGGAGGGCCTCTTTAGCCCGCAAGAAGTCCTCTTCCGTGACCCGAGACCGCCCTTGGTCTGCGAGCCATTTTTCAACCTCGCGCTTGACCTTTTTCCGGATGAAAAAGGGCACCCGTTTGAGCCAGGCTTCGGCCTCCGGGGTCCACTCCATGGCGTCTCCTTGCTAAAGGGTCTCTTCGCGGACCATCTCGCCCCGGGCACTGATGACTTTTACTTGAATGGGGATCTCGACCTCGGCCCGCCGGCGGGCTTCCTGTAATATCAGGGCTAGGCCTCGGCAACAGGGCACCTCCATGATAGCCAGGGTAAGGCTCCGGGGTTGAGCCAGACGCAGGGTCTCCGAAAGACGGGCCACGTATTCTTCCGCCGGATCAAATTTAGGACAACCGATAAGGATCTTGCGTCCAGGGAGGAGCTTGGTGTGCAGTTCCGGGTAGGCCACCGGGACGCAGTCCGCCGCTATCAGGAGATCGGCCCCCCGCAGGAAGGGAGCCGTAGGCGGCACCAAACGGATCTGGACCGGCCACTGGGTCAGGGCCGAAGGAATGGAAGCTTTGGAAACCTCCGAAGAGGGGGCTTGAAACTCTTGGACCTGCGAACCCGGGCATCCACAGGCCAACTTAAAGGGCTGGGCCTCAGCCCGAAGGCGTTTCAAGTGTTCCTCTACCGCCTGGTGATCAAAGGGCTCGGCCTCGCGTTCTACGATCTTTAAGGCCCCTTTAGGACACTCTCCAATACAGGCCCCCAGCCCGTCACAAAGTTTCTCAGCCACTAAACGGGCCTTGCCATCTATGATCTGGATGGCCCCTTCTTCGCAGGCCGTAACACAAAGCCCGCAGCCGTCACAGAGTTCTTCGTCAATCTCTATGATCTTACGCAAAGTCTTAGGCATGATCTTCCTCCTTTAAAAAGTCTTCCGGTTGGGGCTCCGAAGGGAGGGTCTTTAAAAGTCCTAAAATTTCTTCCCTTAGGACCTCGGGCACATTGGCCTTCTCCAGGACCTCTTCCCGCTCTTCATCCGTAAGAGGATAGAGGTAGGCTGCCATGATGGAAGGCCCAGGAGAGCTCTGGCGTACTTTGAGCAGGGCCTCTACCTGCTGGACCAGCTTTAGGATCTTTTCCAGCCGGGCAAAATCGTCCTTTAAGACCCCTTTCAAGGCTAGCCCCACCCGTTCTTTTAAGAGTTCGCCGCGCTGGGCCAGAAGTTCTGGGGGAAGGCTTCCTAGACATTGTTCCGCGTACTTGCAATAAGCGGCACAGCTAAAATCCATGCGAGGGTTGGGGACCGCTCGACCGCAAGAAGGACATTTGCGGGAAGTGTCGTCTTTAAAAAATTCGATTTCCGTCCCGCAAAAGGGGCAAGGGGCCTCAAAGATGGCGTCTTCTTTCCAATATCGGGTATCTTGTCCTGGGCAGCGCATCTTATCCTCCGAATCTTAAGTTAAGGAGGGTCCTTTATTTTGACCTTGATTTAAATCAAAGTTGACCTTGATTTAAATCAAAGGCCGATCCTCAGGGCAGATCTCGGCGGTCTGGAACTCGGCGCAGGCCCGTTTTAAGGTCTTTCGCAGGAGCCAGGAGGTGAGGGGAATGCTCACCAGAATGGAGGCCACCAAGGCCCCAAAGATGGGGGAGGGAAGAAAGCCCAGCTCGAAGGCCAAGGCCGCCAGGACCAGATCTACGCTGCCCCGGCCATTTAAGGCCAGGCCGCAGGTCAAGGCCTCCCAAGTATTACGGGTTCGCCCCCAATGAACCAGACCTCCGCCCAAGATCTTTCCCCCTAGCCCCAAGAGTAAAAATAACATCGAAAGGGTCCAAAAATCCAAGGCAAAGGACATCTGGAATTTGAAACCCAAAGAGGCAAAGAAGACCGGGGAGAAGATGCCGAAGGTGAGGCCAAAATAGCGTTATTTAAGCCGTTCGAAGACCTCCGGGTCCAATATTTCCTCACTCCCAAACTGTCCAGCCAAACAGGCGCCTAGAGCAATGTGAACTCCGGCCATTTCCGC
>JALWWR010000114.1:5212-17159 GCA_026993045.1 Thermodesulfatator sp. | reverse complement strand
ACGTATTGCCGGATCCCAGGTAGAAGACGGCCCACAAAGGTGCTTATATGACCGTGGCGTTCAAAAAAGGTCTCCACCCTCTCTAAGGCGGCCTCTGAGAGGAAAAGATATCCTCCATAGCGTTTGAGGAACTTGACCAGGGCTGGCCGACCCAATTTTAAGGCCAAAAAGTAATTGAACCAGGCCCCGGCTATGCTTCCCCCCAAACCTGCTAAAATTACCCCCCCTAGATTCATCTCGCCCTTGGCGGCTAGATAAGCCGCAGGAGGAACCACTACTTCACTGGGAAAAGGAAATAGGGAAGACTCTAGGGCCATGAGGACAAAGATCCCCACGTAACCCAAACGGCCAATGGTTTCTAAAAGGAAAGAGACTAGATCGGAAAACACCGAAGGAGGAAGGGGCCTGCCGGCCCCTTGGATTTAGGCTCAGCCGAAACCGAATCCTCCCGGCCTTCCGGAACCGCAGGAACCGAACCCTAAACCGCCTCCCCCTAACCCGCAGGCAAAGCTAGAAAATTCCTTACTGGTGCGAGTACTTCCGCAACGGGGACAACGGGCGTCTTTTTCATCTCGAGCGCTGAAACAGAGCTTTTCGAAACGCTCGCCACAATCTTGACAGCGGAACTCGTAAATAGGCATAGCCTTTCACCTCCTTTATAGGTCTCGAAGCTATAAGATAAAGCCTTTAACCGAGAAGTAAACCGAGAGCAAATTCCAACGGGAAAGCTCTATGGAAGTCCCACTCCTATTACCGGGGAAGATACTCCGGACGCCAATTAAATATAGCCCGGAAGACCGAACCTCGGACCTTGGGGTTGATGGTATAAAGATGTTCCTCCAGCCAACGCTCCATGAAGACCCGCCGGGTCTCCCCCGAAAAGGGACAGGGATTTTCAAGAAGGGGAAAACCCTTCTGGCGGACAAAGGCCTTTAAGGCCTCTTTTTCTACCAAGATCAAGGGACGGATGAGATAGATCTCTCCTTTAAACATCTCCTGGACCGGTAAAATAGTGGAAAGCTCCCCGTGAAAGCACATATTCAAGAAGAAAGTCACCACTAAATCATCCCTGTGATGTCCGAAGGCAATCTTGTTGTATCTTTCCTTTCCGGCCATTTTAAAGAGGTGTTTCCGCCGGTGCCAGGAACAAACAAAACAGGGGGAGGGTTTCCCCCGATCCGCGGCCTCTAGGGCCTGGGGGCCGCAGTCGGTGGAGATGAGATGGAAGGGGACTTCTAAGGTCTCGCAAAAACGCGCTAGCCTTTCCACCCCCTCTTCGTATTCCGGCCCCCGGGGAAAATTCATGTCCAGATGGACCGCCGCCAGTTGATACTCAAAGCGCACTTTTTTTCGCCACTCCGCTAGAAAATAAGTCAACACCAAACTGTCCGCCCCTCCAGAAAGGGCGATGAGAATCCGATCCCCAGGGGCCAACATCTGATAGCGATGCAAGGCCCGACCGATAAGCCTCTTCAAACGGTGGTAAAGGGACATGCCCTAAGGTATAAAGAATTACCGGTGGATTACAAGACCTTGGGATTAGATCCTGACCAAGAAAAGGCCGCCACTTATCCAGGATCGGCCCTAGTAGTGGCAGGGCCTGGGGCCGGGAAAACCCGGGTGCTTTTAGCCCGGGTCCTTTGGTTGCTGGACCAAGGCGTCCCTCCGGAAAAGATCTTCCTTTTGACTTTCACCCTCCGCACCCGGGCGGAGTTGCGGAACCGTATTAAAACCCTGGGGAGCCCTGATCCCCGCATAGAGACCTTTCATGCTTTAGCTTATTCTTTATTGGCTGAGGCTTCCGATCAGCCTCCTCGTCTTCTTTCAGAAGAAGAAAGCTTGGCCTTTTTTAAAAGGCTTTTAAAGAAAGATAAGAGCCGGCTTTCCCCTAAACGCCTTCTAGAGTTCAGGGGCCGGGAAAGACCAGAATACCAGGCCTTTTTCCAAGAATACGAGCGTTATTTAGAGGCCACCCACTCTTATGACTATTATCGGTTGCTTGCAGTCTTCAAGGGCAAACGTGGCACTTTTAAGGACTACCACCTCCTAATTGATGAATATCAGGATCTTTCTCCTGAGATCATAGAATTTTTGAAGTTCTTTAAGGGAGCTACCTTTTTCCTGGTGGGAGATCCGGCCCAAGCTATCTATGGGTTCCGGCGAGCCGATCCCCAAAAACTCAAGCCTCATCTTCAGACCCTCTCCCCAGACCTCAAGATACTTTTTCTTAGCAAAAGTTATCGGGTGCCCTCTCGGATTTTGGAAATAGCAGAAAGATGGCGAGAAGACCCTTTTGAGATAAGGCATAACCTAGCGGCCTCGGTAGAAGGAGGTTGGGTTGAAGGATACGCCTTCTCTTCGGAGCAGTCTGAAGCCGTAGGTTTAGCCAAAGAGGTCTCCCGCCTGGTGGGAGGGACCACCTTAGAAAAAGGACAAGTCCGGTCCTACGCCCCAGGGGATCTCCTTGTACTCGCTCGTTTGCGCCAGCTCTTAAAACCTTTGAAAGAGGCCTTTTTAAAAGAAGGGCTTCCTTTGGCCGAACCCGAAGAAGAGGCCCAGAGCCGCCTACAAGAGATCCAAAAAAGACTCGAAGGGGGACTTTCCCGACCAAGGCTTACGGAAGACTTGCAGAAAATATGGCCTGAGGCTTCCCAATTCCTAGATCTTGAAGAAGAAAAGGAGATCCTTTTAGCTCGGCTAAAACTTCTCCGAGCTCCCGACCTTTTGAAGGTTTCCAGGGAAGGCGTTAACCTCCTTACCATCCATGGGGCCAAAGGATTAGAGGCCCCGGTGGTGATCCTGGCTGGGGCTGAGGAAGGGCTTCTGCCCTTTAACCTTCTGCCTGACAGTGATCTTTCGGAAGAAAAGAGATTGCTATATGTGGCCTTGACCCGAGCCAAAGAGGGAGTGGTGTGGAGTTGGGCAAAGCGGCGTTTTCTTTTTGGACGGCCCTTGCCAGGTCGAGTCTCGCGATGGTTGGCTTCTTTGCCTTTTCGAGAACCAAAAAGGCCCCGCCCAAAACCAGCCCAACAAGGCCTCTTTTAGGCCTCCCAAAGATCACTAGAGGGACTCCAGCGCTTTTAACCTTGAAGCATCTCAAAAAAGGCCCTATCGTTAAGAGACTTTAGAGAAGGTCTCCTTGAAGGGAAGATATAAGCAAAAACTCTACCCCAAAAAGGTAAATCTTTAAGCTAGAGGGAGGCTTGCCGTGAAAGAGGAAAAGGGAATCTTGGAAGCCCGTCGCAAAAAAGCCGAGGAATTGGAGGCCTTAGGGGAGCCCTTGTTCCCTAACGATTTTCGCCCTACGGATCGGGCGGGAATATTGCAAGAACTATATCGTGACTACGATCAAGAAGCCTTGGAAAGGCTAAACCAGACTTTTAAGTTGGCCGGCCGTCTTATGGCCCGGAGGGATTTCGGCAAGGCCGTCTTCGGCCATATCCAAGACCAGACCGGCCGGATTCAGATCTTCGTAAAAAGAGACGAAGTCGGGGAAGAAAAGTTCAAACTCTTCAAAAAGTATTACGATATTGGAGACATCCTGGGAGTAGAAGGCCCTCTTTTCCGGACCAAGACCGGGGAGCTCACCCTCTTGGTCCGAGATTTGCGCTTGGTCACCAAGGCCTTTCGGCCCCTTCCGGAAAAGTTTCACGGTTTAAGGGATACCGAGCTCCGGTATCGAAGGCGCTATGTGGACCTCATCATGAACCCGCGGGTGCGGGAGATCTTCTTGACCCGAACCCGAATTGTTCAGTACCTGCGGGATTACTTTATTTCAAACGGTTTTTTGGAAGTAGAAACTCCTATGATGCAACCCATACCAGGAGGAGCTACGGCCCGGCCTTTTAAGACCTATCACCACGCCTTGGAACGAGATCTCTACCTCCGCATCGCGCCTGAACTCTACTTGAAACGCCTCCTCGTAGGAGGCTTCGAACGGGTCTTTGAATTAAATCGCAATTTCCGAAACGAAGGGGTCTCCACCCAACACAACCCTGAATTCACCATGCTAGAATTTTACGAGGCCTATGCCACCCATGAGGACCTCATGCGGCGCACGGAGGAGATCTTGGTGGGGCTGGCCCAGGAACTTTACGGCTCAAACCGGATCACTTATCAGGGGCAAGAGTTAGACTTCACCCCCCCTTGGCCCCGGATACCCTTTAAAAAGGCCCTCCTGGAGATTGGAGGGGTCCCCGAAGAAGTGCTAAATTCTCGAGAAAAGATCTTGGAGTTGGCCCAGGCCCAAGGGATCAAGATGGACCCCCGGGAGCCGGTGTTACAGAAACTATGGGCCAAGCTCTTTGACGCCCTGGTGGAACCCAAGCTGATACAACCTACCTTTATCACCGAGTTTCCGGTGGAAATCTCGCCCTTAGCCCGCCGTAACGAACAAGACCCTTCTATAACCGACCGTTTTGAACTCATCGTTGCCGGCCGAGAGATTGCCAACGCCTTCTCAGAATTGAACGACCCCCGAGACCAGCGGGCCCGTTTTGAAGAACAGATTCAAAAGAGACTGGCCGACGACCTGGAAGTTCATCCCGAGATAGACGAAGACTTCATCCGGGCCCTAGAATACGGTATGCCTCCGGCCGCCGGAGAAGGCCTCGGAATTGACCGCATCGTGATGTTATTTACGGATGCCCCTTCCATCCGGGAGGTAATCCTCTTTCCCCATCTTAGGCCGGAGGCCTGATGTTAGGTTCCTTGGAATGGTGGGTAGCTTCTCGATACGTGTTTTCCCGCAAAAGGGAACGCTTCACTGGTCTTATCGCCAACATCTCCATCTTGGCCGTCACCATCGGAGTGGCGGCTCTTATAGTGGTAATTGCCGTAATGACCGGTTTTCAGAGCACCCTAAAAGAAAAGCTCCTTTCCATTACCCCTCACATCATGATCGAAAAGGTCTCCGGGCCTTTTATCGAGTACGAGAAACTGGCAGATAAATTAAGGCGTTGGTTAGAAAAAGAAAAAGTTCCGATCTCCACCCTCTATCCCTTCTTGTCTTTGCAGGGGATGCTCCTTTCTGGGACTGGGGAAGCCGGAGTAGTCCTAAAAGGAATTCCTCCAGACCGGCTCTCAGACCTAAAAAACTTAAAACTCCTCCAAGGGACCCTGGCCCTCAAAGCCCGCTCTCCTTATCCGGTTCTTTTAGGAAAGCGTCTGGCAGCCCGCTTAGGGGTCAAGCCCGGGGATCGTCTCCGCTTTCTTTCCCCCCGGGGGCGAGCCACGCCCTTGGGGTTTATGCCCCGTTCGGTCCCCTTAAAGGTGGCGGGTATCTTTGAGACTGGACTTTACGAATACGATCTGACCTTAGTCCTCATAGACCTGAAGGCCGCCCAAAAGATCTTAGGGGGAAGCAAACAAGTAACCGGGATTGAGCTCCGACTGGAAGACCCTTTTTTTTCTTCCTACTTAGCCCCCCGTTTATCCCGGGAACTAGGCTACTCCTACTATGTAGTGGATTGGCAGACCTTAAACCGCAGCCTATTTTCAGCCCTTAAGCTAGAAAAGGCCGGAATGTTTGTGGTCCTGACCCTTATTGTAGTGGTAGCAGCCTTTAATATCATTGCGGCCTTGGTAATGCTTATTTCAGAAAAACGCCCTGACATAGCCTTGATGAAGGCCCTAGGGGCCACGGAAAGACTGATTCTTAAGATCTTCCTTTATTGCGGTCTCCTTTTGGGGGTCTCCGGCACCCTTTTGGGCACGACCCTGGGGCTGACTTTGTGCGCCCTTCTCAGCCGTTATCCCATCATCAAGCTCCCCGAAGACGTGTATCCCATGGAATATCTTCCCATCAAGGTGGAGATGGGGGACGTGACCCTCATTATTTTTTCAGCCTTGATCCTTAGCCTTTTAGCCGCGGCCTTTCCAGCCCGGCAGGCCGCCAAGCTTCCGCCCGCAGAGGTCCTCCGTTATGGCTAAAGAACCGGCCTTGAAAGCCGTAGACCTCCACAAAGTCTTCCCGCACCCAGAAGGAGATCTTGAGATCTTAAGGGGCATTTCTTTGGAAATCCGCCCCCAAGAAAAGGTAGCCATCATCGGCCCTTCCGGAGTAGGAAAGACCACCTTGCTTCATATTTTAGGAGGGTTAGATCACCCCACCCAGGGAAAGGTCTATCACTTCGGGGAAGACATCTTTTCTTTGGATGAGGCCTCGCTAGCGGCCTTTCGCAACCGGCACATGGGTTTTGTCTTTCAATTACATTACTTGCTTCCGGAGTTTAACACCCTTGAGAACGTGATGCTTCCAGGGCTTATAGCCGGGCTCTCCCCTGAGGAAGCCCGCAACCGGGCTCAGGCCCTACTTTCCGAGCTGGGGCTTTCGAAACGGCTGCGACACGGCGTGAAGGAACTTTCCGGAGGAGAACAACAGCGGGCAGCGATCGCCCGGGCCCTGCTTTTACGCCCCCGGATCCTCTTTGCCGACGAACCTACTGGCAACTTGGACGAACACCATGCCCGAGAGGTCTTGACCCTCTTTTTGCGTCTCAACCAAAAATATGCTACTACCCTAGTGGTGGTCACCCACAACTTGCAATTGGCGGCCCAAATGGACCGGATCTTTAGGTTGGAAGAAGGAAAATTGCGGGAGGTTTCCCGTGAGAAAATCAGGGCTTTGGAGAGTTAAACTAGTATTAGCAGGGGTTTTCTTGCTCTGGACCACCACCGCGGTGGCCCAGACGGGCTGGCCTTTGGTGCTTTTTTCTTTCCAGAGTTTTGGGCCTGCCAAACGCCCTCTCCTTTTAAAAAGGCTCACCGAGACCTTAAAAGCCAGCCTAGAAGAAAGCGGCTTTCAAGTCCAGCTTAAGGCCGAGCCGGGGTCGGCCTCTAAGGCCCGGGCCCTCTTGGAGGAAGGTAATCTAGCAGCGGTTTGGGGCACGGTAACGGAAATCGACCACCAAGTTAGCCTGGACCTCTGGGTCTTGAGGAAAGATTGGGACACCCCTCGCCCCCTTTACTTGACCGGAAAGATCAGCCAGTGGCCGGAGCTAGAGAGCCGGGCCGGAGAGGCCTTAGCCGCCGCCCTCCTTGAAAAGAAAAAGGTTTTAGAGATCCGAGTGGCCGGGAACCTACGGGTAGATGAAGAGGTGATCCTTAGTAAGGTGGGAGTAAAGACCGGAGAGTATCTCGATCCGGCCCAAATCCGGGAAGACATCAAGAACATTTACAAACTGGGCTATTTTGAAGACGTAAAAGCCGACCTTCAAGAAAAAGACCAAGGTCTCATCCTCACCTACCTGGTGCAAGAAAAACCGGTCATTCGAGAAATCGTGTTTGAAGGCAATAAGGCCATCAGCGATAGCGATCTCCAAAAGGTGGTGGAACTAAAGCCCCTTTCAGTCCTCAATCTAAAAGAGATCGACCGCGCCGCGGAGACCATTAAAGCCCTTTATCAAAGTCGTGGATACTACCACACCCGGGTTATACCCGAAATCAAATCCTTAACTGGAAGACGGGTCAAGGTAGTCTTCCAAATCGCGGAAGGACACAAACTTTACATCAAAAAGATCGATTTTGCAGGCAACAAGGCCTTCTCAGATTCTAAGCTCAAGAAACTCCTTTCCGTAAGCGAAAAGAGCGCCTTTTCTTGGGTAAAGAAGATCTCGCAGACCGTAAAAGGGCTCCTTTCTCCCGAGCCCGCGGCAGAGCCTGGGGTATACAGCCTAGCCTTTCTTTATCGGGATCTCTCTAAGATCGAGGCCTTTTATCAAAACCACGGCTACATCGAGGTCCGGGTAGGCGAACCCCGGATAAAAGAAGAAAAGGGCTGGGTTTATATCACCATTCCCATCGAAGAAGGTCCCCAATACAAAGTGGGAGCAGTAAAAGTCGTTCAAGACCTCTTCCCTTCGGAAAAAATCCAAAAAGAGCTCACCTTGCCCCGGGAGAAGGTGTTTAGCCGCGAGGCCTTACGGCGGGACCAGATGAAGATTGCGGATCTTTTCGCTGACAAAGGCTACGCCTACGCCCAGGTAAAACCCGACATCGAACCCGATCCCAAGACTAAGACCGTCAACGTAACCTTCAAGGTGGACCGTGGCCCCTTGGTATACGTGAACCGTATCGAAATTGAAGGTAACACCAAGACCCGGGATAAAGTGATCCGACGGGAACTTTTAGTGGCAGAACAGAGGCCCTTTAGCGCCACCAGGCTTAAAAAGAGCGAAGCCCGTCTAAGGCGTCTGGGATATTTTGAAGATATCTCTCTAGAAAAAGAAAAAGGCGTCAAAGAAAATCTCATGGACCTCAAAGTCAAGGTCAAAGAACGGCCCACTGGGACCTTTAGCATCGGGGCTGGTTACAGTTCCGTGGACAAACTCATCTTTATGGGCCAGATCTCCCAGCGCAACTTTTTGGGCAAAGGCCAAACCCTCTCCTTCCAAGGTATTTTAGGGACCCGTTCCAGCCGTTACGCCTTGAGCTTTGTAGAACCCTATTTTAGAGACACCAAGTTTTCAGTGGCCACTAGTCTTTACAATTGGTCCCGTGAATACGAAGACTTTACCCGAGACAGTTCCGGAGGAAATATCAAGGTAGGCTACCTTCTAACCCCCAATCTACGAGTCTACGGGGGATATCGCTACGATGACACTGAACTTTCCGATCTCAATCCTGTAGTCTCTAAAGCTATCCTGGAGTCTTTGGATGTAAACATCACCAGCGCTTTGGAGGCGGGATTAAGCTACGACACCCGCAATCGCTGGTTTGTCCCCACCAAAGGAATGTTGCACCAGTTAGACTTTGAGCTGGCGGGACAGTTCCTGGGAGGTGACAGTGAATATCTCAAAACGGTCTTAAGCTCTCACTTTTACTTCCCCTTGATTTTTCATTTTACGGGGCATCTCCATTTCGGGGCCGGTTATATCACCGAAGGTTCTGGAAAAAAGGTCCCGGTCTATGAGAAATTTTACCTAGGGGGTCTTAGCTCTATCCGGGGCTACCGTTACGGAGACGTAAGTCCCATCGATCCGGAGACCGGAGAGCGGATCGGAGGGACGCGGATGTTTTTCGTGCAGGCGGAGACCATCTTCACTCTTCTTAAAAGCATCGACCTTAAAGGGGTCCTCTTCTTTGATACCGGGACCGTCTGGAGTAAAGCCCAAGGCTTTGATAGTTCGGAGCTTCGCAAGAGCGTGGGGTTTGGTATTCGCTGGCTTTCTCCTATGGGCCCCTTGCGCATCGAGTTCGGATGGAATATAGATAAAAAGCCTGGAGAAGACAGCAGCAACTGGAACTTCCAGTTGGGCGGGAGTTTTTAAGAGGAGGTTCAAGATGGCTAGGGTTTGCCAAATTTGCGGTAAAGGCCCTCGCACGGGGCATCAGATCAGCCACTCGGCCAAGAAATCTGGTCGCTGGTGGTACCCTAATCTCCAACGGGTGCGGGCCAAACTACCTAACGGTCAGGTCAAACGTCTGCGGGTCTGTACCCGTTGTCTCAAAGCCGGGAAGGTCCAGAAGGCCGTACGTTAGGCCAACCGTCTTTCTACCTTTAACACCCCGTCCACGGATCGGATGTTGGCCATAATCTTTTCCAGATGACGCCGATCCGTGACCTCTACGATCATATCAAAGACGGCCCGGCGATCAGGGGTGGTGTGGACCTCGGCCTTTAAGATATTGGCCTCGGCTGCGGAGACCGCGGTGGAGACTGCCGCCAACATGCCTTTTCGGTCTTGAGTAATAATGGAAAGCCGAGCCGGGTGGGCCAAGCCATCGCTTTTTTCCCAGCGCACTTCGATCTTTCTTTCCTCATCCAAAATGGCCACGTTGGGACAGCTGGCCCGATGGACCGAGATGCCACGGCCTCGGGTGATATAACCTATTAGATCGTCACCAGGGACCGGGTTGCAGCAGCGCCCTAAATGGAAAAGGACGTTCCGGGTGCCGTCCATAAGAAGCACTTCTCCGGTGCACCGGATCTCTCCGGTTTCCGGGACCTTTTCGCAGACCATCTTGGGGGATTCTTCCCCTAAATAGCGTTTAACCACTTGGTTAGGGGTAAGTTTTCCATAACCCAAGGCCACCAGTAGGTCTTCTACGGTCTTAAAGTTGAACTTGTGGGCGATTTCCTGGGCTTCGGGAGAATCTAAAAAGCTCGAGATCTGGATCCGGTGTTTGCGAAGCTCTCGGGCCAGGATCTCTCGGCCGGCCGCCACCATCCGCTCCCTTTCTTCCGCTCGTAACCATTGGCGGATCCGGCTGCGAGCCCGGCTGGTCTTTACAAATTTGAGCCAATCTCGACTGGGTTTCTGTTGGGAGGAGGTGTCAATCTTCACCACGTCTCCGGTCTGTAGCTCATAGTCCAAGGGAACCAATTGATGGTTAACCCAAGCCCGCACGCAGTGGTGTCCTACTTCAGTGTGAATAGCATAGGCGAAATCAACCGGAGTGGCTCCTCGCGGCAGGACCTTGATGTCTCCTCCAGGAGTAAAGACGTAAACCTCTTCAGGGAAGAGATCTAGGCGCAGAGATTCCAGAAACTCCTTGGGATTCTGAAGCTCTTTCTGAAGCTCCACTAGACGCTCCAGCCATTCAAATTTCTTGCTCTCTTTAGGGGAGAGGATGGCCCCTTCTTTATAAAGCCAGTGGGCCGCGATCCCCTCATTGGCGATGCGGTCCATCTCCTCGGTCCGGATCTGGATCTCTACCCGTTTGCCCCGCGGCCCCAAGACCGTGGTGTGCAAGCTCTGATACATATTGGGCTTCGGAAGGCTTATATAGTCCTTGAATCGTCCAGGAATGGGAGGCCAGAGGGCATGAATGATTCCCAAGACCTCATAGCATTCCTTAATCGTTTTTACGATAACCCGGAACCCCACCAAATCGTAAATCTGATCCAGTTGATCAATGGTCCAGCCGTTACGTTCGAGCTTGCGATAGATACTCCAAAGATGCTTACTACGCCCTAAGACCCGGGCCTTGAGGCCGTGTTTTTCCAAGGTCTGCTGGATAAGTTTTTTGACCTCTTCTACGTACTCTTGGGCCTCTTCCAGGCGTTTTTCCACTTCGGCCTTAAGCCGTTGAAACTCTTCGGGATAAAGATAACGAAAGGAAAGATCCTCTAGCTCTCTTTTGAGCCAATCAATACCAAGGCGACTGGCGATAGGGGCGTAGATATCCAGGGTCTCCTGGGCTATGCGACGACGCTTGGGCTCGGCCTGGAACTCCAAGGTGCGCATATTGTGCAGACGGTCGGCCAATTTCACCAAGATGACCCGCAGGTCCTTGGCCATGGCTAGAAGCATCTTGCGGAAGTTCTCAGCCTGTTTGTGGAACCTATCGGTGGTAGGAAGGGCCGAGAGCTTGGTAACCCCGTCTACAATAAGGGCTACCTCTTCTCCAAAATGCTTTCGTAAATCTTCTAAGGTAAGGGAGGAATCTTCCACGGTGTCATGGAGGAGGCCGGCGGCAATGGTAGGAAGGTCTAACCGCATTTGGGCCAGGATATAAGCCACCGCCAAGGGGTGAGAGAGATAAGGCTCCCCTGATTTTCGGATCTGCCCGGCATGGGCTTTAGCAGCAAAGACATAGGCCTTTTCCACCAAATGAGTGTTGGCCCCTGGAAGATAACTCTGGATCTGATCTAAGATATCACTTAGGCGAACAATGTCCCGGCGCCTCATAATTAAAATTTAAACCTGTTTTTAAAAAGAAAAAGCACCCCCTTTGACTTTCAATATCCATAGACTCGAATTTCCTCTTGACAAGGTGGAGAAAGTTGATTAACTTAAAAACAAAACACAGGAGGGTAGCGATGGCGGTTTGGAAATGTGATAAATGCGGCTTTAGTAAAGAGAGTCGTTGCAAACCTCGGAAGTGTCCCGAGTGTGGTGAATCGGGGACTTTTGTAAAAGAGGGGGCTGAGGCCAAGGCTTCTTCTAAGTGTGGTCGTAAAAAGTGTTCTTAAGGGCCTACCCCCCTCCCTTCCTGCCTCCCT
>JALWWR010000114.1:0-5202 GCA_026993045.1 Thermodesulfatator sp. | reverse complement strand
AGGTTCAAGCTCGGCTCTTAAAACCCGAGCCAAATACACCACCCGCGAGACCTTCTCTAAGATCAAAGTAAGATTTAGGGCCTCTGCTAAATCCCGCCCCCAGGTTACAGTACCGTGGCGTTCCAAAATCAAGACCTGCGATTCAAGGGCCTTTTGGGCCGCCTCCTTAGCCAAATCTTCTGTACCTGGAGGAAAATAGGGCACCTTGGATACCGAAGAGAGAAAAATCTTGCTCTCTGCTAGATAGGGTCTTTCAAAGTCAAAACCTACCAAACTCAGGGCTAGGGTATAAGGGGGGTGGGCATGCACTACCGCCTGGGCCTCAGGCACCTTTTGGTAGAGGACTAGGTGCAAGGCCAGCTCCGAAGTAGGCCTTCCCTTTAAGACCTTTCCCGAAAGGTCCACCACCGCCACCTCTTCTTCCAAAAGCCAGGCCTTGAGCCCCCCTTTAGGGGTGATCCATACTCGTGAGCCTTCCCGTAGAGAAAGATTGCCTTCGCTTCCGCTAAGAAGTCCTTCCTGAGCTAGAAAGCGGGTTGCTTGGGCCAAAATAGAAGCCGACATCAGGAATGAAGACGCTTAATATGTTCCTCAAGATCAGGTTCTTTAGGGCTTACCCGCACCAGATCCTCGTAAAGGGGTTTAGAGACTTGATAAAAGATCCCCAGGGGGATCTCTTGGGCCTCTTGACTGTAATCCCATTTAAGGGCCCACCTCAGAGCGGCCTCAAAATCCGTAGGATCGTGCCCTGGAGGCAGTTCCTTGACCCGAGCGTTAAAAAAATCGTAGGTGTTGAAGAAGGTATAGCAAGGCTGGAGCACATCAATAAAAGCAAAACCGGGGTGTCGTAGCCCGGCCTCGATAAGAGTAGCCAGATGGGCCGGCCGACCAGCATAACCCCGGGCCACAAAGGTCGCCCCGCTAGCTAGCATAAGTTCCAGAGGATTTATAGGGGTCTCTGGGCTACCCTTAGGAGTGGAGCGGCCCTTAAAACCCTTGGGGCTGGTAGGCGTAAATTGCCCGGTAGTAAGTCCATAGACCGAATTGTTATGGACCACCAGGGTCAGATTCAAATTGCGTTTGGCAGCAAAAATGAGGTGTGCCAAACCTTCCCCGTAGGCATCACCGTCTCCAGCGTGTCCCAAGACGGTGAGTTCCGGACGGGCCATCTTTATCCCCCAGGCTACTGGCAACACCCGGCCATGGATGGCGTAAAAACTGTTAACTGCTACATAGTCCACGATCTTGGCGTGACATCCTATGCCGGAAACCAGAACCAGACGAGAAAGGGCCCCTTCCTCCTGCCAACCCTTAAGGACCTTCTTTAGAGCTGTAAGCAGCCCAAAGTTACCACAGCCTGGGCACCATGTGATCTCGGCATAAGTACTCAAGGGATCCTTAGCCCGGGCTAGCATCTTAAAGCCCCCTCACCTTCCCTTCCAGTTCCTCCAAACTGAAAGGTCGTCCGTCATATTTTAGGACCTGATGGTCCACTTGAATCCCATGGGCTTTAAGCCTGCGAACTAGAGCCCCGGTAAAATTGGTCTCCGCCACTATCACCTTTTTCACCCCTTCTAGAGCCGCTTTTAAGGCCCTTTCGGGAAAGGGTTCCAGGACCAAAGGCTGGACATACCGCCAACCCAAAGCTCGGGCCACTTCCCAGGCTGGCCCCCGGGTCGACCCCCAAACCACCAGAGCGGTCTCCCCCTCCCCTTCCGCCTTCACCCAAGCCGGGGCATCTAACAAGTCCTTTAAGAGAGAAAGTTTCCGGAAACGCTTTTCCTGCATCTGGGCGATGAGTTCAGGCTCTTCAGTGGTGATCCCGTAAGGGTCATGTTCATAAGAATTGACCTTCACCACCGCCTGAGGGTCTCCCGGAAAGGCCAGAGGGGAAATTCCGTCTGGCGCGAGGGCATAACGCTGATATTCCCCTCCTCCAGCCCAGGCTTTAAACTCCAGCCGCGGCACCTCATCCAGAGGAAGTTTAGTGGTGAAAAGGCTTTCGCTCACCTGTTTGTCAGAAAGCACTAGAACCGGAATCTGGAACTTCCAAGCCAGGTACAAGGCCCAGGCTGAAAGCCTAAAGGCCTCCTCAGCCTCTCCTGGGGCCAGAACCACCCGGGGAAATTCTCCGTGGCCGGCAGAAGCTACAAAATCCAAATCGCCCTGCATGGTATAGGTAGGTACTCCCGTACTGGGCCCTGGACGTTGGCATTCTATAATCACGATCGGTAACTCCGCCTGTCCAGCCAAGCTCAAGGCCTCCACCATCAGGGCGAAACCGCCTCCTGAGGTCCCCACCATAGAAGGCCAACCCGCATAAGAAGCCCCAAGGGCGCAAAGGATAGCCGCAATCTCATTTTCAGGATGAATGGTGGTGACCCCTAGGGTCTCACCGTGGAGGGCTAGATAATGCAAGATGGAAGAAGCCGGGGTCATGGGATAGGCCACATAAAGCTTGAGGCCCGCCGCTACCGCCCCCAGGGCCAGGGCCTCGTTTCCAAAAAAGGTGGGCCAAGGTTCCTGGGAAAGGACCGGCAAAGACCGAAAGACCCCCCCTGAAGTTTTTTGATAGCTTCGATGAGCTATTTTTAAATTTAGTTCGGTCTCTTTAGGGAGGTCTCTTCGAAGATGCCCTTCCAACTCTTCCCAAGGAATATCTAAAAGACGGGCCAGCGAGGCCAGAGCTGCCGTATTCCGCATAATGGCCGGGGCCCGCTCCTCTTTCACTATCTCTTTCCAGGGAACCGAAACCCCCGCCTCCAGATCTTCCCCTAGGATCAGCCCCTCTTTCTCCAAACGCCAGCGGTGTCTTTCTAAGGCCTCCGAATTCAAAGCCACCAGGATCTCCACCCTTTCCCGGTGGCTGCTTACCGGAAGCTCCGAGGCCCGCACCACCGTAAAATTGTGGCCTCCTCGGATAAGGGAGGGATAATCGTCGTAAAGGAAGACCCGATAACCCCTTCGAGCCAGCAGACGGGCCCAAAGCTGACCTAACTGACGGATGCCATCCCCGGCCCGCCCCCCAAAGAGAACGTTTAATTCCAAAAAAGCCCTCCTAAACGAAGACTTACTATGGTCTCAAATTAATTTTGTCTATTTGCCCCCTCACCCTTTTAGGAGTTTTCCCCCGGCCCAAAGCTTTAAATGGTGATCTTTTGCACCCATTTCTTGTTCTTTAAATACCAAGATATCGTGTGACGTAATCCTTCGTCAAGGGAAACGCAAGGTTTCCAGGAGAGGAGCTTTCGAGCCTTTCCAATCTCAGCCCAGGTGACCTTCATGTCGGCCTTATGAAATTCTTGGTACTCCACCTGGGCTTTCTTCCCTAAAAGGGCCTCAATTTTTTGGATTAAGGTATTGATGGAGACCGGATTTCTCCCGCCCCCCAAGTTTATGATCTCATAGCCTAAAGGCTTGAGGGCCTGAATAGTACCCCGAGCGATATCGTCTACGTAAGTGAAATCTCGGGCCTGGCTGCCGTCTCCATAAACCTTTACCGGCCGACCTTCATCGATCCATTTTATGAAACGGAAATAGCTCATGTCTGGCCGACCCGCCGGGCCGAACACCGTAAAATAGCGCAATACCGTAATATCTAACTCATAAAGATGGTGGTAAGTATAAGCCAAGACCTCCGCCGCTTTTTTACTTGCAGCATAAGGGGATAGGGGCTGGTTGACTGGCAAATCTTCTTTGTAAGGCAAGGGAGAGCCAGCATAAATAGAGGAGGTGGAAGCTAACACCATTTTGGAGACCTCGTAGCGGCGCATAAGTTCCAGAAGATTAAGGGTGCCTTCCAGATTGGTTCGATAATAACCCCAAGGGTCTTCTAAACTGGCCCGGACCCCGGCCCGAGCCGCCAAATTAATCACAGCCTTTATAGGGAAGGCCTCAAAGAGGAACTTCAAGGCCTCATAGTTTTCTATGTTAAGCTGAAAGAACTTGAAATCCGGATAACTCTGGAGTTGATCCCGTCGCCAGACCTTAAGACGCACGTCATAATAAGGATGAAAATTGTCTACTCCTAGCACCGCGTGCCCTTCCCGTAGCAGAAACTCCGCCGTCTTCCAGCCAATAAACCCCGCCGCCCCGGTCACCAAAATCCAGGCCATGGTCTCCTCCTGAGATTTTCAAAGATCTCGAAAGTTTACTTTATCAAAGGTTGGGGACTTACCGAAGATCCGGACTTAAGGGAAGGGACCTTTTGATAAGGTTGGAAAAACCCTGAAACCTTATCCTAAGCTCTTCTCAAAGGCTCCCTTATTCGAGAGAAAATCTACTTAGGGCAGGCTCCCGTTTTTAAAAGAGATCGCAAGACCGATGGCCACCATCACCACGATCCAGAGCCCGCAAAGGGCCACGGAAAGCCGTCCCAGACCCTCGTAACCCACTTCTCTTTCCCCTCTGCCGGCTCGCCAGGCCACCAACCCCACATAGGCCAAAACAATTAGGCCCATAACAAAACTGAGGAGAAAAAGCACCGTAGAAGACCAGCTAGGATGTACGGGATAAGTGGCGAAGGAGTAGCCCGCCGCCCCCAGATATTTCATCCTCAAGGTCTCCCGGGCATAACTCATAAAAAAGACCGTCAAGAAGGCCAAGGCCGCGGTCGGCCAGGCATAAGAGGCGGGCCGTCTCTGAGCCCCCAGTAGAACCAGGATCAAAAGCAGCCCCAAGGCCGCCCCCAACAAGAAGAAGGGGTGCGTATAAAAATGGAACTTCCCAGGCAAGCTCAAAAGCCACCACACCCCAGCCCCAGCTTGAAGGATAGAAAACACTAAGGCCAGACGAGCTCCTAAGCGAGCTACCCACTCCAGATAATCTGGAGCAAAATCCGCCCGTACTTCGAAATAACGGGCATAAAGCATCAAAAAGATCCCGATAAGGGCCATCGAGGCCAAAAAGAAATGCAAAAGGCGAGGAAGCTTAAAGGCCCAAAGTTTAGCCCCACTCTGATATTCCAGCCCTCCTTGGACCACCCACTGAGGCCAGCGTTCGGGATGAATAGCCTGAAGAGAAAGGGCGTGGATGATCACCGCCACCACTATCAAAAATAGCAAGGCCAGCAAGATCCAGAGGGGGTTGCCGTTTTCTTCGTATCCTCCCCGCAGGTAATAGAGATAAAAACCGGAAAAAGCCAGGGCAATCAAGGCCAAAAAGGCCAGAGCCCACCAGGCCGAGATAACGTTCGAGACGTAC
>JALWWR010000113.1 GCA_026993045.1 Thermodesulfatator sp. | reverse complement strand
GCCTTTAGGGCCAAAAAGAAACGCGAAAGCTCCCCTCCGGAAGCGATCTTTTCCAGAGGCCTTTCAGGGGAACCAGGATTAGTGCGGACCCAGAAAGAGACCCGATCCCAGCCCTGACTCGAAAGATCTTCCGGCTGAAAAGAGCTTTCCACCTTAACTTCAAAGCGGGCCTCAGAAAGGGCCAGAAAAGAAAGTTCGCGGTTGACCTCTTCTGAAAGCCGCCGGGCCGCGGCCCTTCTCTTTTCACTTAAATCCCGAGCCCGCTCTATGACCTCTTCTTTCAATTCCTTTTCTTCCTTTTCGAGGACCTCCAGATCGCTTTCCCCCTGCTCTAGAGCCTCTCGTTCTCTCTTAAGCCTTTCAAGGGTAAGCAGTATTTCTTTTACCGAAGGCCCGTATTTGCGTTTCAAGCGCTCAATAAGGCTCAAGCGCGCTTCGATGACCTCCAGTTCGGAATCGTCTTCAGGAAGGCGGGCCTCTCGCCGGGAAAGCTCCTGCCCCAGATCCGAAAGTTCGTAGTAGAGACTTTCGAGGCGCTGGTGGTGGGGTAGAAGTTCCGGATCGTAAAGGGAAAGCTCTTGGAGAATCCGTTGGGTCTCTCCCAAGAGATTTAGGGCTTCTTCCAGATTCCTCTCTCCCAAGGCCAGCCCCTGTTTCAGGCGGGAAAGGTGACGCAACCTCTCTCTTTGGGCCTGGAGCTCTTCCTCTTCTTCGGGATATAGACCGGCCTCCTCGATCTCTTGGATTTGAAAGTCCAAAAAGTCCTTCTTACGTTCCATCTCCGAGATCTCTCGGACCAGGGTCTCTCTCCGGCGTTTCACCTCCTGCCAGCGCTGAAAAAGTCTTTCGTAAGCTGCTCTCTCAGCCTCTAACGCTCCGTAGCGATCCAAAAGGGATAGCCGGTAGGATGGGGAAAAAAGCTTTCGAAATTCGTGTTGCCCGGTAAGAACTAAAAACCCCTCCAAAAGTCCCGCCAGGACTTTAAGAGGCGCCGGCGAACCGTTCACGTAACACCGGGACTTTTCCGTGGTAACTATCCGACGCAAAAAGACCTCCCCTTCCGGCTCGAAACCCAAGGCCTCTAGACGGGCTTTAAGGATGGGATCTTCGGCCAGCACCGCCTCCACCACCGCCATTTTAGAACCCGCGCGGATATACTCCGGACCAGCTCGATGGCCTAAAAGGAGTTTTAAGGCCTTAACCAAAAGAGATTTCCCCGCCCCGGTCTCTCCGGTAAAGACTGTAAAACCTGGAGACAGGACCAGGTGGAGGTCCTCAATCAAGACAAAATTTTGAAGCCTAAGCTCTAAAAGCATGCTCCGTGCTCTTTATCCAAACCGTTCGAAAGGCCTCTGATCTCTTCAAACTCTCCTTTTAGGTCCTTTAGGATTAAGATCGCTCCCCTGGGCCCGATCGTATGCGTAATATTATAAATTATGCTAATATTGGTTACGAGATCCAGGGGAAAGGAGGATATTTAATGTCCTTAGACAAGAAAAAGGCCTTAGAGTCGGCCATCAAACAGCTTGAACGCCAAATCGGCCCTGGAGTCATCATGCGCCTGGGTGAGGGGCGCAAGATCGAGATTCGAGCCATTCCCACCGGCTCCCTAGGGGTAGATATCGCCACCGGAGTAGGAGGCATTCCCCGAGGCCGGATTACAGAAGTCTTTGGGGCGGAATCTTCGGGAAAGACCACCTTGGCCTTGCACATGGTGGCCGAAACCCAAAAACAAGGGGGCATTGCGGCTTTTATAGATGCCGAACACGCCCTCGACGTCCACTATGCCCAAAAGTTGGGGGTAAATGTGGACGATCTCCTTATAAGTCAGCCTGACACCGGAGAACAGGCCTTAGAGATTGCCGAGGTCCTAGCCCGAAGTGGGGGAGTGGATTTAATCGTGGTGGATTCGGTGGCGGCCTTGGTCCCGGCGGCTGAACTTGACGGCACCATGGAAGACCAACAGGTGGGCCTTCAGGCCCGTTTGATGTCTAAAGCCATGCGCAAGCTCACCTCCGTCATCGCCAAGACCGACACTGCCGTAGTCTTCATCAATCAGACCCGGATGAAAATCGGAGGTTTTAGCTACGGTCCCCAGGAAACTACTACCGGGGGGATGGCCCTTAAGTTTTACGCCACCCTGCGGATGGATATCAAACGGATCGGACAAGTCAAAGAGGCCAACGAACAGATTGGCAATCGCACCAAGGTCAAGATCGTAAAAAACAAGCTGGCCCCGCCCTTCCGGGAAGCCGAGTTCGACATCCTTTTCGGAGAGGGTATCTCCCGGGAGGGAGAACTTATAGACCTCGGGGTGTCCATGGGGATTATCGAAAAGAGCGCTTCCTGGTTTTCTTATAACGGCGAACGTCTGGCTCAAGGACGGGAGAACGTCCGGCGCCTACTCAAAGAAAGGCCCGAGCTGGCCCAGGAGATCGAGGCCCGCATCCGGGAGATGGCGGGGCTGGCCGAGGTAGAAGCGGAGGCGGCCTCTTAGATGAAGGCCTCCGAACTTCGGTCCCGGCTAACCGGCCTCTCCCTCCTAGTAGTAGGGGATGTAATGCTGGACCAATACTTCTGGGGAGAAGTACGCCGCATCTCCCCGGAGGCCCCGGTGCCGGTCTTTGAACTTCAAGAGATCTCTTACGCCCTAGGGGGAGCGGCCAATGTAGCCGCCAACTTGCGGGGTCTGGGATGCCAGGTACAGCTCTGCGGAGTCTTGGGAGAAGACCGCGAAGGGGAAGTCTTCCAAGGATTAGCCCAACAAAACGGCCTTGGTACCGAAGGCCTGATAAGGGCCTCGGACCGCCCTACCATTGTAAAGACTCGGGTCTTGGCCCAAGCCCAACATCTTTTGCGGATCGATTCCGAAAAAGTGACCCCCCTTCCCCCGCTTCTCAAAGAAAACCTGAAAAAACGCCTGGAACCTCTTTTGGATTGGGCCCAGGCGGTCATCCTTTCGGACTACGCCAAAGGACTCTTTCTGAGCGAAGGGTTCTGCCTCTGGCTGGTGGAGGAGGCTCGGAGAAGAGCCAAGCCCCTCTTTGTGGACCCCAAGGGGCTTAACTGGCGAAAATATCAGGGAGCCACCTGTATCACTCCTAACCGGAAAGAATTTACCGAGATCGCGCTTAAAGAAGACCTTCCTCCCGAAGATTTAGGGCAAGCCTGTCCTCGTTTGGTGAGCAGATATGGTTTGGATTTCATGGTGGTTACCTTGGGGCCGGAAGGGATGTTTCTTTATCATCCCGAGGAAGGTTCTTGGCATTTTCCAGCCCAAGCCAAAGAAGTCTACGACGTTTCCGGGGCCGGAGATACAGCCATCGCGGCCCTGGCGGCCTTTTACACCGCGGGGCTTCCCCTCAAGGAGGCCGTGGCTTACGCCAATCTCTGCGCTGGAGTAGTGGTGGGTAAAATGGGCACCAAGCCCGTCCTCTGGGAAGAGTTTGAGGCCCAGCTTGAAAAAGGTACTTGAAAAGACCTTTAAAGCCGAATCTTAAAGAAAGAGCCTTAGCCGGATTCTTTCTTAACCGGAGGCTCTAAAAGAGCCCGGCCTTTGTAAAAAGCTCTATTTTTGTGATATAAGAACCTAAAAACGCTCAAGGGGGTTGGTCTCATGGGGGAAATCGTTGAGATTCACGCCCGGGAAATCTTAGACTCACGGGGCAATCCCACGGTGGAAGCCGAGGTCCATTTGGACTCCGGAATCTATGGAAGAGCGGCCGTACCTTCCGGGGCCTCCTCTGGGGCCCACGAGGACTTAGAGCTTCGCGAACAAAGCGAACGTTACGGGGGAAAAGGGGTCCTAAGGGCGGTAGAGAACATAAACGAGATTATCGGTCCGGAATTGATTGGCCAAGAATCCACGGCCCAGGCCCATATAGACCAGATCATGCTCGAACTAGATGGGACGGAAAACAAAAGCCGTCTCGGGGCCAACGCCATTTTGGCCGTCTCTATGGCTGTGGCTCAGGCCTCGGCCGCGGAGGCGGGGCTTCCTCTTTACGCCTATCTGGGAGGGGTTGGAAGCCGCGTCTTGCCGGTGCCTTTTATGAACGTGTTAAACGGCGGGGTGCACGCAGACAATCCCTTGGATATCCAGGAATTTATGATCGTTCCTTGCGGTTTTAAAAATTTTGCTGAGGCCTTGCGGGCCGGAGCCGAGATCTATCACACCCTCAAGAAGGTCCTTAAGGAACGAGGGCTTTCGGTTTCGGTGGGAGACGAAGGGGGTTTTGCCCCTCAAATTAAGGATACCCGGGAGGCCCTGGAACTTCTCCTTTTGGCCATTGAAAAGGCTGGCTATCGGCCTGGTGAGGAGGTAGTCTTGGCCTTGGATGCCGCGGCCAGCGAATTCTATCGCGAGGGGCGCTATCATCTGGAAGGTCGCAAGCTCTCCGCCGAGGAAATGACCGAGTTCTACGAAGGGCTTATTAAAGATTTTCCCATCGTCTCCTTGGAAGACCCCCTTTCGGAGGACGACTGGGAGGGCTGGGCCCTTCTCTCTCAAGCCCTAGGAAATCGGGTCCAAATCGTAGGAGACGACCTCTTCGTTACCAACGTAAAACGCATCCAGCAGGGTATCGAAAAGAAGGTAGCCAACGCCGTACTCATCAAACTCAACCAGATCGGGACCGTGTCCGAGACCTTGCAGGCCATCGAATTGGCTCACCGCACCGGCTGGCGCACGGTGATCTCGCATCGTTCCGGTGAGACTGAAGACACCTTCATTGCGGATCTGGCGGTGGCGGTAAACGCCGGGCAGATCAAAACCGGGGCCCCGTGCCGTAGCGAACGGGTGGCCAAGTACAACCAACTCTTGCGTATCGAAGAGGACTTGGGGGAAGCGGCCCTTTTTGCCGGCTGCGAACTCTATCGCCGCTAGATGGACCGTAAGGCCTTGCTGGAAGGCCTCTACCGGAGGTCTCAGGAAGAAGGCCCTCGCTGGTCTAAAGCTGAGATCCAAACCCTCTGGGAGGCCTTTTTAGAACTTTTTGAAGAGGTCCTGGAGGAGAAAGGCTCCTTAACCCTTACCGGGTTGGGGACCTTTAAAACCGTCCTTAGTCCTCCCCGAAAGGGGTATGATTTTAAGAAACAAAAGACAGTCTCTAGGCCCGGAAAGGTCCGGATAACCTTTCGGCCCTCCCGGGCCCTTAAGGCCAGTCTAGGAAAGTAGCTCTTCCACCGCCTTAAAAAGGGTCTCTTTAATCTGAGGGACCTTTTCCGGCTGAGAACCCCCGCCC
>JALWWR010000112.1 GCA_026993045.1 Thermodesulfatator sp. | reverse complement strand
GGGCCTATCGCCTTAATCGGCGGGCCCGGGAGGGTCAAAGCTCTCCCCGCACCTCCCGATGAAATCTCTCAAAGAATTCTTCCATAAACCGGTGTCGTTCTTGGGCCAAGCGCCGGCCGCTAGGAGTAAGTAAACGGTCTTTGATTTTGGAAAGTTTGAGCTTGAATTCCCGCCAGGCGGTATCCTCTTCAGAGTAAGGTTGCGTCTTTTCTAAATCCACCTCGGGATTATGGAGTCGGGCCCCTACTTCTCCGGCAAAAAGAAAGGCCCTCCCAATCCCTACCGCTCCCAGGCTGTCGAGCTTGTCGGCGTCAAAGAGGACCTTTTCCTCCAGACTCTCCGGGGGCTCTTGTCCTCGGAAACGGTGTCTTTTGATGGCCTGGCACACCTGGTCTATAAAAGCCTCCGGAAGGCTTTCTTCTTCGAGGATCTTTCGGGCAAGCTCGGCCCCATGATCGGCGTGACAGATTTGGCCTTTGGTTCGTGCCTCCTCAGCTCGGCCTATGTCGTGAAAAAGGGCCGCCACTCGGACTACCGCTAGATCGGCTCCTTCTTCCCGGGCTAGCCTTTCGGCCAAGGCCAGGACCCTTTCCACATGATCCATCCGGTGCGAGCCCCCGTTGGCTTCATAGAGGGCTCTAGCCTTTTCTTTAAGACGCTCCCAAAGCTCCGGACTAAGCTCCATTTTGGCCCCTCAAATTTAAATATCCCAAAAAGATTCCTGCCAGCAAAGTGGCCAGCCTAAGAGTAAAAGGGGTGCCCCATCTTTCAGCCCAAAAGCCCCAAAAGAGACTCCCTAAAGGGAAAAGCCCCAGAAAACACCAGCTGAAAAGCCCCAAGACCCGTCCTCGCAGCTCGTCTTTGGTAAGGCCTTGGACGTAGGCGTTGGCGTTCATGATTACGTTCACCATTAAAAAACCTATGAGACTTAGCAAGAGGAAGGCTAGTTTCACCGAGGGACACCAGGTCAAAAGGAGAATGAGAAAGACCAAGGCCCAGGTGGAAAAGCGGATCAGGGTCCGGGAGGAGATCCGGCGGCCCAAGGTGCCGGCAAAAAGGGCCCCGGCCAGGGCCCCAAAACCGTTAGCCGACATGAGGAGGGTGAATTCTTTTCCTCCCCCTTGCCAGGCTTCCCGCACCAGGGCCGGCAGCAGAATGGCGTAGGGAAAGAGCCCGGTGGAAACGATTACCAGGGTCAGCAAGGTCTGGCGAATTTGAGGTTCTTTCCAGGCGTAGCGCAGGCCCTCGGTCAGCGCCAGCCAGAGCTTTTTGTTTTTGGGCCTCTCGTTTTCTTGAAGCGCAATAAAAGGGATGATCAAGGCGATGGGGAGATAACTTAAGGCATTAAAGAGGAAGCAAAACCCCATTCCCCAGGAGACCATAAGCCAGCCCGCCAAGGCCGGCCCCAGAAACCGGGAAAAGTTAAAGGCCAGGGAATGAAGG
>JALWWR010000111.1 GCA_026993045.1 Thermodesulfatator sp. | reverse complement strand
CTTCGGCCGGGTTCAGACCCGGACCAGGCTTTACAACGAATCACGGGAGCTTGCCAAAAAGATCGGAGGCCTGTGGCCCTTCATAGCGTCCATCCGGGAAACCGTAAAGCACAAGGAAGCTCCTGGACACCATTTACCTATTCACCTATACGATCCAAACGGAAACGCGACCAAGGACTTCATGGGTTTGCTTATGGAGATCACGAAAAGGAGCCCGATATGACCCCTAAAAAGCCTTCTTCGACGAAAAAGTCAGCCCTTGGGGACAACCCTTTTGACCAGTTCGTGCCCAAAGAGCCTGAGCCCAAAACCCAGGAAAAACCTGCGCCCAAGGCTAAAAGAGAGAGGTTCTCTATCCGAGCGGACCAGGACCTCGTGGAGAAGGTCCGGGACATGGTCTGGAAGCTTTCCGGTCCTCCGGAATGCCTGACCCTGTCCGGTTTCGTGGAGGCGGCCCTGCGGCGGGAACTTACCAGGCTGGAAAAGAAGTATGGGCCGGCGGAACCCAGGAAAGGAGACCTCCACCGGGGACGGCGGGTTTGAGAAAACAACCCCAAGGGTTTGGGTCCGACTCTCTTGAACCCACAAGCCCTGGGGGGTACGATCCATGCGCTCGCAGACCGCTCCTAAGTTCTGCGAGCCCTGTTGTTTGGAAAGTACAAACGGCGACCCCGGGAAGTGAGCGCTTCCCGGGGCCAAGACTAAGAGCCTAGCAACGGCCCTAAAGGCGTCTAGCTTGAGCGGATCATCGCGCCGTTGCTTGGCTCTGTCAACCCTTGGGAGGGGAGAAATTGAGCCGAGCAAGAAGATCTTTTGACGGGCGGGCGGGAAGCCGTTGGGAACGGTTTTACAGACGGGGAGACCTCTGCCCTGGATGTGAAGCCACAGGGCACACTGAATCCCACGACCTTTGCCGGATTCGGCGGAGCCCCAAGGGTCTCATCCTGCAGTGTAAGCACGCCAAACCTGGTGATCTCCCGGGCTGGAAGCACCTGGGAGATGCTCCCAAAGGTTGCCAGGCCTTTTTCCTTCCCGACGGGGAGAACTTCCTTCCGCCCTTGTCTTCCAGGGCCTCCAAGGCCTCCAGGGCCTCCCAAAAGACCTCGAAGAAGCCCGAAAAGGCCCTGGAGAAGCCTCCGAAGGAAGAACCTAAGGAGTTTCCCCTCCCGGTCCGGGACAAGCTCTTCAGGGTTATTAAAAAGGCCCTGGACCGACATGCTCGACGGTGGAAGGCGGAAGGAGCGGAGTTTCTTCGGAAGAAAGGCGTAGGCCCAGGCTCTTGCCACGTCTGGTCCCCAACTCTCGCATCTTGGGAGGCTCGTTGGTTTGTCCGAAGCCTAGGCTTAGGACCGGGTCGCATTTCCGAAAGGGAAGGGTTCCCAAAGCTGTTCCGGCGGAGGCGAGGAGAACTTTATCCTGGAGCGGTCCTCATGCCTGACCCGCCTGGGGTCCTGGCGTGGTGCCTGGGACCGAAA
>JALWWR010000110.1:1180-1475 GCA_026993045.1 Thermodesulfatator sp. | reverse complement strand
GCCTGGGGGAGAACCAAGACAGCTGGAAAAACTTGGAGGAGAACCTGGTTTCGTTGGGAACCTCCATTGAGGAAGTGCCGGTGGTGTTGCAGTACAACAAACAGGATCTTCCTTCGGCTATGCCGGTGGAGGAGCTGGATAAAGCCCTTAATCCCCGGGGGTATCCCCGGTTTCCTGCTCAGGCCCACAAAGGCGTGGGCGTGCTGGAGACTCTCACTACGATCTGCAAGTTGGTGATTCGCAACCTGCGGGAGCAGGAAAACCTGACGGAAAAGACTCGGGAGGGTGAGGGGGT
>JALWWR010000110.1:0-1170 GCA_026993045.1 Thermodesulfatator sp. | reverse complement strand
AGGGAAAGATCTGGAGCCAGGTGCGGATAGAGAAATAAAGGAGGTTGTATGGGCCGTTTAACGGAGAAGAAATGCGTTCCCTGTGAAGGAGGGGTTCCTCCTCTCACCGGGGAGGCTATTGTGGAGCTAAAAAAAGAGCTTCACCCGGACTGGCGAGTTGTGGAAGAACACCATTTGACTCGTACTTTCCGTTTCCCGGATTTCCGCAGCGCCTTGGCGTTTGTGAATCGGGTGGGAGAGGTGGCGGAAGCGGAAGGACACCATCCGGATATCTTTCTTAGCTGGGGAAAGGTGACCATTACTTTGTACACCCACGCCATCAACGGGTTGAGTGAAAACGACTTCATCTTAGCGGCCAAGATCGACGCGCTCCCAACGGAAGGGTAGTTTCTCGTAGACAAAAGCAGTTTGTCTTTTCTTCCCGGAGAGGGGTAGAATAACACAGGAGATGGAGGAGGAGCACCCTCGTCGTCAGCGGAACCTTTCTCCCTCTTTCCCCCTTGAGGATGAAGGAAGCTATTTGCGGTTTTTCCGCATTTTGATGCTTTTGGGTGTGTTGGGGGAGGTTTCCGGGCCCATCGTGGATCTCATTATGGGTTGGCTTTACCAGATTCCCGCTTTCTACCCTACCAGTTGGCTGAATTTCGGTTTTGTAGGGATTTTCTTAGTGAGCTACTTTCTCACCTACCGATCGTTTCCGTGGGCGGTTCGGTTTCTTTGTTACGGAGCGATCGTTGCCGGGTTGGCAGGCATGCACTTCGTAGGGGGAGTTCTCAGCCCGCCCCTGTACTTTTTCTTTTTCCCTCTTCTTTTGAGCGGGTTCTTTTTGGGACCGCGGGAGGAACTGAGAGTCTTTCTCGTGGGTTTTGTCTTGTGGTTTTCCCTTTACTTGGCGGAATCCACCTTCCTTCCTCCTCCACCGGTAAACAAAAGTCCGTTTTTCCACGTGGGATACTTTGTGGCTGCGTATGTAGCTTTCTGGGCACTAACTTCCTTGATGTTCCAGGAACTGTGGCGGCGGTACCGGCAGATGCGGGAGATCAACGAAGAGAAGGAGACGTTGTTGCGCCATATCCAGTACCAGAGTGCCGAGCTGGAGAAGGCCGTTCAAGCTCGGACCAAGTTCATCTCTTCCGTAAGCCACGAGCTGCGTACGCCTCTGGCTACCAT
>JALWWR010000109.1 GCA_026993045.1 Thermodesulfatator sp. | reverse complement strand
CGCTTCTTTCACCTATGCAAGGCAAAAGGGCGCCGGCCCTCTACAGGTGAAAAGGCTGGAAAAGGCCATGTCCAGGCTTGCCGAAACGATAGAGAAGGACCTGGGCGTATCCGTAGGGAGAATCAAGTGTGGAGGGGCCGCCGGGGGACTCGGCGCCGGGCTGCGGGCTTTCCTGGGTGCCAGGCTCGTCCCGGGCTTCGACCTTGTCGCGGAAAAGACGGGGCTCCTTGAAAAGGTGGGGGATGCGGATATCGTTGTTACCGGAGAGGGATGCCTCGACGGCCAGACAGAATACGGGAAGGCAATATTCAGGCTTGTCCGGGCGGCCAAGAGATACGACGTGCCGGTAATAGCCTTTCCCGGGACCCTCGGAAAGGGATGGGAAAGCCTGAGAAAGCAGGGACTAACCTCTGCCCTTCCCCTTTTTCCTGCAACACCCCAGGGCAAGGATCTCTCAAGGGAAACGAGGAGGAGATTGTCTTTCATGGCCGGCGAGGTGATGCGGCTCCTTTCCCGGTCGGAAGGCGTTTAAAAAAAACCTTTCGAAAAAAGGGTAAACGGCCAGGAAAATGGGAAAGTAAAATTTGCTCTTCTTTTTTTACTTTTGTCGCACCCACGCCGTAAACATCGCCCTGTCTCACTCCGGCATAAACGTAATACCAGAAAAGAAGAACCGGAATGGACAAGAGGGCGAGAGGGTTATGGGCGCTGTTTCCGGCCTTCACGCCCGCATCGAACATCAGTTCCAAGCGAAATCCTGATATATGGGTCCAGGCTATGCATTACGGCCGGGTTACCGGGTGGGCTCCCGGGAAGAGGGACACGTGTGGAGCCATCGTCATTCCAACTGCTTACCCAATCCGGGACGTAAAAAGAATAAAAGCCATGCTCGGTAATGTTCCCGGGGATTACAGGTCCGTTGTTACTCCAGCACAACGGAGAGGGACAAGATTCCAGACAAGCTGTTCAACGCAGAATAATTCCAGCCATGATACCTTGATTCGAATATAGAGAGCCGGCCCCATACGCCCCCCATGAAAGGGCTGATCCCCCGAAGTACTCCCAGGCGGACAGGCCCAGGCACACAAGTACGGCATTAGGTTCATTGCGGGCCCGTCCACGGCCGTTGTGGGCGAGGTGGCCCGAAATCGACCCCTTACCTGGACATCATGGTTCCCCGGGCCAAGGCGCTCCAGGCGTCCGGCCTAAAGCGGGCGATAAGCCGCCAGAAGGCCTTTTACCGGAAGATACACGGCGCCGACTCCTCCTGCCGGACAAGAAAGGGAGAGACTAAACCACTCTGCGGGCTGCCGGATTTCCATTATGTCATCCCGGACATGATCTCCTGTAAGCGCGTTTTTGCTGGGCCGAACGAGAGGTCCGCAATTTGGGTTGCCCTGTCTCCGCCCCGAATCAAGACAGCGATCCAATAACCTATTCATTGAATATCGGTGACCACAAGGCACGGAGAGACGGAAA
>JALWWR010000108.1 GCA_026993045.1 Thermodesulfatator sp. | reverse complement strand
GAGGAAACCTTCTCCCTCAAACTTACGGTCACCTACACCAACTACTCCCGGGGCAGCAGCGACCAAGAGGGGTACGTGGGCCGCAACGGAAGCACCGTATGGTTCTTCTCTCCCCTGCCCAACGGCCTCGTCCTTTACGCCAAAGAACAGCTGGAACTGGCCTTCACCAAACAGAAAAACAACCGCGTTCGCCTCGTACGTTTCCTGAGCAACAACCTTTGGGTCTACACTTTGGACTTCAAAAACGGCAAACTCATCATCAACACCACCAGCACCTTCAAAGACTTGACCAGCTTTGAGTCGGTCATCTTAGACCTGCAAGAGGTCACCTTCCGCGATCCTAACGATCCCAACAACCGCTGCCCGGTAAACCCGGTGGCCGGTAGTGCCAGCCTAAGTGCCGCGGATAAGGCCGTCTCCGTAGATATTACCGGCTGTGGGGAAGCCACCTTGATTGACCTGGAAGGGAAGAGCCAAAAGCTTACCCAAACCGAGATTTCTCAGATCTTCAAAGAAGAGATGGCCAGAAACTTCATCCAGATGGTGGAGAGTATCGCGGAGAGCGATTACTCCGGTGCCCAACAGCTGGGGACCCTACCTTGTGTGGCCCAAGATCCCATGGAAGCCGCTTCTCTGGGTGTATCCTCACCCGTGGCTGACATCTTGGGCACCTGGTGCACGGGGTGGCCCCAGTTTGACTCCGCAGGTAACCCCCTGTTCAATCAAGCCGGCTTTTTGGAGTGCTACGAGATCTGCTTGATCTCCTTGACGCCGGAACTCTTGGGTATAAGGGCTTTCTATGGGGTGGCCAGTAGCGTGATGGGACCGGACCTGAATGCAGATCCCAACGCCAACTGGGTCAGCACCGGCTATACCCCCTTATGTCAGGACGCTTACGCGGGAGATTTCTTTATCGCCCAGACCAATATAGGCCCCCTGGGGGAGATTTACCTTTACGCCCGCTGGGTGAGCGACCCCACAACCATTGATCAAGAACCTTTACCGGATCCCACCGACCCTGCCACACTCTTCCGTGAGCTGGTACCCCTATCCTCACAGCCCATCACCGACATGTATATCTTTGACTGGACCGTTGACCCCCTCTCCCCCGTAGCGGACCCTCAGGTAGACCGGTTCATCTACAACTACTTCCTCTCAGATACCCAAGCCACTACCCTCCCCATCTGTCAACCGGAGGACTACCCTCCGCTTCCTCAGTAATCTCGCAAGCCCCCCATCCTCAAGGGGCGGGGGGCTCCTCCCCTTTTTTCTTTTTTAATCCGTTAAAATAAAAACAGTTTAAACCCGTAACCAGGGAAAGGAGCGGCTATGGTTCGGCTAACAGCGTTCTTCGTAGTTCTTGTCGGCAGCTTCCTGGCGTGCGGCAAAGAAGAACCCACTCCGTGCATCAACCGCAAAGGGGGCCCTTGCATAGAGGTTTCTCCCGCCTCCACCCCCGAGGCGACCACCCAACGCCTAAAAG
>JALWWR010000107.1 GCA_026993045.1 Thermodesulfatator sp. | reverse complement strand
TCACAGAATCCCTCGTTTCAGATAGTAAGACTCCGAGACCTTGCGATAGTAATCCTGCAGGGGACGAACCTTAAAGCCTTCGGTCTCCCGCAGTCGGCTAATGGCGCAGGCCATGGCCCGGGCCCCGGAGATGGTGGTGGCGTAAGGGATGTCCAGTTCCATGGCGTAGCGCCGGATAAGATAGGCGTCCTCTCGGCTCACTTTGCCCTCGGCGGTGTTAATCACCAGATGGATTTCTCCGTTCTTGAGAAGGTCCACGGCGTTAGGACGCAGCCCCTCGGAGATTTTAGGAAGAATTTGGGCCTTAAGACCGCAGTTTTTAAGATATTCCGCCGTGCCCCGGGTAGCCAAGATCTCAAAACCTGCTTCCGCCAAGGTCTTGGCCACAGGGACCACCTTGTCTTTGTCCCGATCCCGAACCGAGATAAAGACCTTTCCCGAAGTAGGAAGACGCATTCCGGCGGCAAACTGGGCTTTAGCATAGGCCAGAGGAAAATCTAGATCGATCCCCATAACCTCCCCGGTAGATTTCATCTCCGGCCCCAGCATTACATCCACCCCCGGAAAACGTCGAAAAGGGAAGACGGCCTCTTTTACCGAAAGATGGGGCGGTTCAATCTCTTTAGTAAACCCCAGATCTTTCAAGGTCTCTCCTAACATTACCCAGGTGGCCATACGGGCTAGAGGCACCCCGATAGCCTTGGAGACAAAAGGGACAGTCCGAGAAGCCCGGGGATTGACCTCTAGGACATAAAGCTCCCCCTCTTTGATAGCGTACTGGACGTTCATGAGCCCCACTACCTGAAGCTCTCTAGCCAGGGCCCGGGTAGCGGCTTTTATCTCTTCTATTAACGGGCGGGGGATATTGACCGGAGGCAAAACACAGGCCGAATCTCCAGAGTGTACCCCAGCCTCTTCGATGTGTTCCATAATGCCAGCCACCACGGTAATCTCACCGTCGGAGATGGCGTCCACATCCACCTCGGTGGCGTCTTCCAAAAACTTGTCGATAAGGACGGGATGTTCCGGATTGACCTGGGCTGCCTCCGCCATATAACGTTGCAATTCCTCTTCGGAATAGACAATCTGCATAGCCCGTCCCCCAAGGACATAGGAAGGACGGACCAAAACCGGATAGCCGATCTCAGAGGCCACGCTCAGGGCCTCCTCCACCGTAAAGGCCGTCCCAGCCGGGGGTTTCTTAAGCCCCAGCTTATCCAGTAACTCCACGAAACGTTCCCGGTCTTCCGCCCGATCGATACTGTCTGGAGAGGTACCCAAAATCTTTACCCCCGCTCGAGCCAAAGGCACCGCAAGATTCAACGGGGTCTGCCCTCCAAACTGGACAATCACCCCCTCCGGGACTTCTTGCTCATAAATATTGAGGACGTCTTCTAGGGTCAGGGGTTCAAAGTAGAGCCGATCCGAGGTGTCGTAATCGGTAGAGACGGTCTCCGGGTTTGAATTCACCATAATGGACTCGATCCCCCGCTCCCGCAGGGCAAAGGAGGCGTGCACACAACAGTAGTCAAACTCTATCCCTTGGCCGATCCGGTTAGGCCCTCCCCCAATAATCATCACTTTACGTTTTGTGGAGGCCCGGGCTTCGTTCTCCACCTCGTAGGTGGAATAGTAATAAGGCGTATAAGCCTCAAATTCCGCGGCGCAGGTGTCTACTAATTTGTATACGGCCTGGACCTCTAGGGTCTTTCTTCTCTGGCGGACCTCTTCTTCCCGAGATCCAGTAAGGAAGGCAATTTGAGGATCGGAAAAGCCGGCCTGTTTAAGAAATTTGAAGTCCGAGGCCGAAAGATCCTCAAGCTTCCGTCCTCGGTAGCGATCCTCTATTTCGAGGATTTCCGCCAACTGCCAAAGGAACCAGCGGTCGATTTTGGTAAGCTCGTAGATCTCATCCACCGAAAAACCGGCTCTAAGGGCCTCCCGGAGGAAAAAGATACGTTTGCTGTTGGGCCGGGCTAGTTTCTCCACGATAAGTTCCCGGGGAAGGACCTCCCCCCGATCGGAAGGACTTTTCCCATCGGCCCCCCAGCCGAAACGGCCAATTTCCAAGCCCCGCAAGGCCTTCTGGAGGGCTTCCTTAAAGGTACGCCCGATGGCCATGGTCTCGCCCACCGAACGCATGGAAGTGGTGATCTCGTCCCGGGTCTCTGGAAACTTCTCAAAGGTAAACCGGGGGCACTTCACCACCACGTAATCAATGGTGGGTTCAAAGGCGGCCTTAGTCTCCCGGGTGATGTCGTTGGGAAGCTCATCTAAGGTGTAGCCTATCGCCAGTTTGGCCGCCATCTTAGCGATGGGAAACCCGGTGGCCTTGGAGGCCAAAGCCGAAGACCGGGAAACCCGGGGATTCATCTCGATGACCACCATCTCCCCGGTCTCGGGATGGATGGCAAACTGGATGTTTGAGCCCCCGGTCTCCACCCCGATCTCCCGGATGACCGCAATGGCCGCATCCCGCATCCGTTGGTACTCACGGTCGGTCAAGGTCTGGGCCGGGGCCACGGTGATGGAATCCCCGGTGTGGACCCCCATAGGGTCAAAGTTTTCGATAGAGCAGATGATCACCACACTGTCCTTGCGGTCGCGCATCACCTCCAGCTCGAACTCCTTCCAACCCAGAACGGACTCCTCAAGCATCACCTGATGGATGAGCGAAAGCTCAAGGCCTTGCTCCACGATCTCCCGCAACTCCTCAATGTTATAGGCCACTCCGCCTCCGGTGCCTCCGAGGGTAAAGCTGGGCCGCACGATGATGGGGAACCCGATCCGACGGGCGGCAGCCTCGGCCTCGGAGATCGAGCGCACGATCTCACTCCGAGGAACCTTGAGCCCGATCCGGGCCATAGCCTCTCGAAAAAGTTCTCGATCCTCTGCCTTGGCGATAACCTCCGCTCTAGCCGCTAGCAGTTCTACCCCGTATCGGTCTAAGATCCCTCGACGGGCCAGCTCAAAGGCCAGATTGAGCCCGGTCTGCCCCCCCAAGGTGGGAAGTAAGGCGTCTGGACGTTCTTCTTTTATAATCTCGGCCAAGACCTCGGGGGTTAAAGGCTCCACATAAGTGCGATGGGCCATCTCCGGATCAGTCATAATGGTGGCGGGGTTAGAGTTTACCAGCACCACTTGATAGCCTTCTTCCCGCAAGGCCTTCACGGCCTGGGTGCCGGAGTAGTCGAACTCGCAGGCCTGGCCGATAACGATAGGGCCAGAGCCGATAATGAGGATCTTTTTGATATCAGTGCGTTTAGGCATGGCTTAAGATAACTCCTGGTAGAGTTTTATCTCAGCCTTCTGGCGCAGGTCCTGGTACCAGGCTCGAAAATAGGCCTCCCGTTTCTGCTGGGTAAGGATGTGAAAGAGGACCTTTCTTTCCTTCTTCCAATCGGAAAAATCCGCCGGCTGGACTTCTTTCACCCACACTAGATAGCAATTCCTCTGATCACACACCGGCTCTGGAAGGGGACCGGGCTGGGCTTTCCCTGCTAGGGCTTGCCCGATCACTTGGGGAAGATGCCCGGTAAGGAGTTCCTTGCGACGTTTGGTCTTCTCCACTACCTTAAACCCTTTGTGGGCGAAAAACTTCTCCAGCGAAGATCGGGGGGCCTCTTTAAGAAGTCTTTCGGCCTTCTGGCGACAAACCTCCCGGGCCTTTTCCCTTTTCCAGTCCTTTTCCACCCGCGCCCGCACTTTCTCAAAAGGTAGAATTTGAGAGGGATGTTTGTCCAAGACCTGGAAAAGGAGAAGCCCCTTTCCGACATCCACCGGGGAAGAAATCTCCCCCTTCTCCAAGGCCAAAGCACTATCAAGGATTTCCGGTTTGGAAAAGAGGACCGGGGGATTTCTCCGAGAAAAGAAGGACGTCTCCTTTAACTTCAAACCTTCTTTGGCAGCCACCTCTTTAAGTCCTCCAGCTAAAACGGCCTTCTCATAGAGTTGATCCGCCTTCTCAAAGGCCGCTTCTCGAGCCTTCCGTTCCCGCAATTCTTTTTCCAGCTTCTCGCGCACCTCTTTTAAGGGCTTAGGGCCAGCGGGCTTAATCTTTTCCACCCAGAAGAGATAGTAGCCCTCTTTATGTTCAATGGGCCCCACCAGTTCCCCTTCCGAAGCTGAAAAAAGGGCCTCTTCGGCCTCCGGAAAAAGCTCCCCCCGTTTTATAAAACCCAGGTCGCCCCCTAAAGAAGCGGTCTTGGAATCGTTAGAATACTTACGGGCCAGGGTCTCAAAATTTTCGAGAGTCTTGATTTGGCCCTTTAATTTTTCCGCTTGGGCCAGGGCCTCCTTTTTCTTTCCGGGCTTAGCTTTTAGGAAAATGGAACGCACTTTCCTTTGCTCGGGCTCAAAGAAACGCTCTTTTTCGGCCTCATAGAGATTACGGACCTCCTCTTCGGTTACCTTTATCTTTTCGGATTCGTAGGGCACTAAGTAATAGAGGAGTTTGACCTCTTCGGGACTGCGATAACGTTCCTTGTTTTTTTCATAAAAGGCCTGGACCTCTTTAGGGTCCACCTTCACTTCCTTGATACAAGTTTCATGGGGCTGTTCCACGTAAGCCACCCGGAGGACTTCATTTTCATAACGGTAGCGGTCTCGAACTTCGGTCTCGGGAGCAAAAACAGGAGCCGTAAGGAAATGTTTGATTCGGGACTCTAAAAGATCAGCCTTTACACTTTCTTCAAAATCTTTGGGTAAAAGCCCCATATCTCGCAGGATGGCCTGATAACGAGCAAAACTAAAGGCCCCGTTGGCCTGAAAGGCCGGGAGCTGGGCGATGGCCAGGCGCACCTCCTCGGGACTAACCTTTATCCCCATCTGTCGGGCCGTCTCTTCTAAAAGCCGTCTCTTGATCAGCTCTTCCAATACCTGTTCCCGAAAACGCAGGGACTTGAGCAGCTCTTCATTCAATCTCTCGCCCAACATCTGACGCAACTGTTGGTACCGAAATTGGTAAAGGGCCCGGTATTCTTTGACGGTAATGGGTTCGCCGTTGACCTTGGCTAGGAGATCCACCCGAGAGGCCCGAAAGGTGCCGATGCCCCAAAAAACGAAGACGATAATGATGATCAGGAACAAGATCTTTACGGCCCACGAGGTAGCCCCTTTGCGTAGAAAGTCCAGCATCCTGACCTCCTCTCTTGAAGCGTCGGCTTATTATACTCAAAATCTCTTTTTTGGACAGAGTTAAAGCCAGTCCCGGAGGCGATAGTCCACCGCTTCTTTAAGCTCCCTGAGGCGGGCCTTTAAGACCGAAGATCTTTGGACCTCTCTCAAAAACTCTTCCCAGGCCGGAGCCAACTCCTCTGGGGTCATAGACCACAAGGCTAGATGGTGACCCGCCAAGAAAGCGTAAAGCAGGCGTTCTTCTGGGACCCAAGACTCTAGGGCCCCCATGGCTAGGTCATCGGTAAGTATCAGACCTCCAAAGTCCAAATCCTTTTTGAGAAGACTTAAAA
>JALWWR010000106.1 GCA_026993045.1 Thermodesulfatator sp. | reverse complement strand
CCTTATCTCGGGCCTCACGAAGGCCCTGGAGGCCCACACTGCCGCCCTGAACCAATTCTCGCGGGCCATCGAAATCCATGCCGAGGCTCTGAAGGGGAGCCACAAGGCCGACGAGTTGATGGCCGAGGTGAAAGCCGAGAAGAAGGACGAGCCGGGGCCGGAGGAGAAGAAGGCTGCCGCCAAGTGGAAGAAGGCGGCCAAGAAGGAGACCGAGCCGGAGGAGAAGAAGGCCGCCGCCAAACAGAAGGCGAATCTCTTTATCGTCGGAGACGAGAAGCAGTCGATCTTCTCCTTCCAGGGGGCCGACGTGACGGTCTTTGGGCGTGCCCGGGAGGACCTGGGCGTCGAATCGGAGGAGATGACGCTGAATCGGCGCAGTGAGCGTGCGATCATCGAGATGGTCAACGAAGTCTTCGAGAGGGCGATGCGCCTTCCTCGGAGTAACGAGGGTGCCTTTTCCCGCCTCTCTTCGGACGACGACCGCCTCGACGCCCTTCTCGAAAAGGCGGCGGAACTGATCGCATACATCCGCCACGACGAGGGATACCGGACACGCTACACACCCCTGACGCACCACGAAGAACGTGACGGCGGCAGCGTGGAGATTCTGGTTACCTCTCTGGAGGAAGAAGAGGAGAATGAAGGGGAGAGCGAAGAGGAGATGCGCCACATCGCCTCCTACATCCATGAGGTGGTCACCACCGACATCCATCCCGAAATCAAACGGGCCTACGAAGAGGGCAAGCCGGCCATCGCCGTGCTCTTCGACACCCGCAATTCGATGCTGCGGCTCAAGGAGAAGCTCGCCCAGCTGGGGCTGGCCGCCAGGGTGGCCGACAGCGGCAACTTCCGGGTGCAGGCCTTCGATCCCGAGGGTAACTTCCTGTTCTCCTTCGGCAGCGTTGGCCGCAAAGAGATAAAGATCTGCCCCGTCTCCCTTTTCCACTATGGCGTCTAGAAATGAAAGGGCTTCTCCTGAGCCTTTGAGCTCTGTGAGCAAGAAGTAGCGGCGTTTTATGGCTTCTACGTAAAGGGGATAGTCAGGAGGAATTTGAGCGTAAACCTCAAGGGCCTTCTCAGGATTTTGACTTTTTTCCAAGGTCAGCCCCCAAAAAAAGAGCAGTCGGGGGTTTCCGGGATCTTTGGCCAGGGCCTTTTCAATCAAGGCCTGGGCCTCAGACCACTTCTCTTGCTGTAGGTAAATGTCTAGCAAGGCCTGCAGGACGTGGGGATCGTCTGGGTTTTGGTCTAAATATCGACGGTAAAGCTCTTCGGCCTCCTCCCAGGCCCCTATTTTCCGAAAAAACTCTCCGGCTTCCATCCAGAGCGAAAATCGATTAGGGGCCAGCTCCACGGCCTTGAGATAGGCTTCTTTGGCCTCGGATATCTTTTCTGACTGCGCTAAAAGACGGGCTTTAAGCAACCACAGGGAAAAGGAATCCGGATGGAGTTTAAGAAGTCTTTCCACCGAGGAAAGGGCTCCAGAGAGGTCTTTTTG
>JALWWR010000105.1:339-5496 GCA_026993045.1 Thermodesulfatator sp. | reverse complement strand
GATTTGGGCCTATGGTTTTAACAGGAGGGGGTGACATTTTTGCTTGGCAGTTAGGGGTGACAAATTCGCTTTGCAATAACACACTCAAAAGACTCCTCTTGACTTAAAGGAAAAGGCCTTTAAATTATATCTAGCTGACGCGGGGTAGAGCAGCCTGGTAGCTCGTCGGGCTCATAACCCGGAGGTCGCGGGTTCAAATCCCGCCCCCGCACCCAATTTTTTAAAGGTTTAAGATGTCACTCCTTTCCTCTCACTTTCAGCTTGAGCCGGCCTCTTGTTATGTTGATGCCCGCTGTCCCCGTTATAAAGTGGTGGTTTCTGCCCAAGAAGACCTAGGTCCTTTTCTTCCCTATCTTAGCGCGGTGGCCCGGGTCCTTTATTATGATCCCCAAGAACCGGCCCTGGTCTTTAAATTCGAAGGGTTCAAGGTGGCGGTCCGGCGAGACAACGTCCAGATTGGTCCGGTTCCCGACGCTGAAGTAGGACGAAAGGTTAAAGAAAGGGTGGAAGAGTTTTTGGAGGAGGTCTGGGCTAGGAGGGAAGAGATCTCTCCTCGCCATGAGCCTCGGAGTCTGCCTCCACCCCTTGAGATCTACCGGCGGCTTCCGGGAACTAATTGTGGCCGCTGTGGAGAGCCTACCTGTATGGCCTTTGCAGTGAGGCTTGCGGCCCTGGAAGCCGAACTTTCGGCTTGCGCCCCCCTTTATGAAGTCCCCCAGTTTGAGGAAAACCGCCGGGAATTAGAGGAACTCCTGTCCTAGTATGGCCCGACTTTTGCCCGAAAAAGGGCTTCCGCGGCTAGCATAAATTCTTTTTTAAGAGGGCCGGATTTAAACGCTGATAAGCTCCTGGGGCCTGGGACCTCTTAAACCGCTCCAACCCCAGAGCGTTCATAAAGGTTTGGAATTTAGTCTAAAACTTTTAGGGCCTGCTTGTAAAGCGCTGGGCTTTTGTTAGGTTTGAAGGGAATCCGGGTGGGAGGCTTTTAAATGCGCGAGACCGAACGTATAAAAAGACAAATCTTGCGGGCCTTAAAGCTTAGACCCCAAACCTTTTGGGAACTTATCAACCATCAGGACGGGCATTTAGGGGCCTTCTTTACCGCCCTTCAAGAACTCCTTTCTGAGGGGCGCATCTCTTACCGTAACCATCGTTTTGAACTCACCCAAGATCCGGGCCTAAAGCCCCTAGCGGATACGCTATGCCGCACTTGCGGTTTAGGAGTAGAGCTTTACGGGTTTTGGGAAGAGATCTATCAGCGTTTCTTAGAAGCCACCCAAAATCGGCCTCTGCCTACCAGCGATTATGATCAGGGATTTGTTCGTCCCGTGGACACGGTAAGGCGGGTGGCCTATATCTACCAAAGGGGGGATCTCGAGGAGACCGAGATCTTCATCCTGGGGGATGACGATCTCCTTTCGGTGGCCATGGGACTTACGGGCATGCCTCGAAGGATAGTGGTGGTGGAGATCGACCAAAGGCTGAACCAGTTTATTAAGGATTTTGCCTGCCAGAGGGGGCTTTCTAACTTAGAAGTCTATGACTATAACGTCATCGAGGCCTTGCCCCAGGGTCTCTCCAAGGCCTTTGACGTTTTTGTTACCGACCCGGTGGAGACCAAAAAGGGGTTGAAACTTTTTGTGGGCCGTTGTTTGGAGGCCCTAAAGGGCCCTGGATCTGTAGGGTATATGGGGTTTACCCACCGGGAGGCCTCCCTCGCCAAGTGGTTTGAATTCGAAAAGTTTATCCTTTCGGCTGGGCTGGTTATTACCGATATCTTGCGGGATTTTGCCATCTATCCTGAAAAAGAGAACCGCTGGGAGGATTTTTATCGGACTTATGAGATTATGAAGAAATTGGACCTCCCCTTGCCAGAGGTGGACTGGTATAAGAGCTCATTTGTCCGCTTTGAGGTGGTGGAAGGCCCTGAAGTCCCTCCCTTTGAACCTCCCAAAGACCTAAAGGAACTTTACTTTGACGATGAGTCCTGGGCTACGCCGCTCCCTTCTTATCTGGAGGAAAAAGACTAAGCCTTACCCGGACGGCTTCGGCATGGGCTGTCAGACCTTCGGTCTCAGCCAGGCGGAGGACCGCTGGTCCTTCCTGGAAAAGGGCCTCTCTGGAATAGGAGAGCAGGCTGATCTTTTTAAGAAAGACCGAAACTGAAAGGGCGGAAGCAAACCGGGCCGCCCCCATGGTAGGTAACACGTGGTTCGGGCCGGCTACGTAATCTCCCAGGGCCTCAGGGGTATAAGGCCCCAGGAAGACGGCCCCGGCCTGGCGGATCTTCGGAAGCCAAGCGAAGGGGTCGGCCACCGCTAACTCCAGGTGTTCTGGGGCCACCTGGTTGGCGAGCTCGAGGGCCGACTCCAGGGAAGAGGTCACCAATAGGCCTCCTTGTTTCCTCAAGGCCTCTTCGGCAATTTCTCGCCGGGGAAGGCTTTCTAAGGCCTGGACCAAGGCCTTTCGGACCTTGCGGGCCAAGGCCGCCGAGGGGGTGAAAAGCACGGCAGTGGCCAGGGAGTCATGTTCGGCTTGAGCCAGAAGATCCCAGGCCAAAGGTTCTGGAGGTGCGGAATCGTCCGCTACGATGAGGACCTCGCTAGGGCCAGCCACCAGATCCACCCCTACTTCGCCATAAAGGAGTTTTTTGGCTATCGTGACGTATATATTCCCAGGGCCAGCGATCACCGAGACCGGGGCGATGGTTTCCGTGCCGTAGGCTAAGGCCGCGATGGCCCAAGCGCTTCCTACCCGATAGATCTCGGTCACCCCGCACTCCGCCGCAGCCACCAAAAGGGCCGGATGAAGCCGGCCTTCCCGGTTGGGAGGGGAAACCATTACCAGGCGTTTTACCCCTGCTACTTGGGCGGGTAAAGCGGTCATGAGCACCGTAGAGACCAGGGGAGTCTCCCCCCCGGTGCCTCCTGGCACGTAAAGACCCGCGGCCTCCACCGGCTGAACCAATTGTCCCAAAAAGGCCCCTTTGGGATGGGCCTCAAACCAAGAGCTCTCTTTCTGGCGGAGGTGAAAATCCGCGATGTTCTTTCGGGCCAGCCTCAAGGCGGAAAGGAGTTCTGGCTCTACGGCCTGATAGGCGGCCTCAATTTCAGAGTCTGAAACTCGAAGGTCTTCCAGAGAAAAGTCTGGACAATCAAAGCGCCGGGTGTATTCGATGAGAGCTTGATCCCCCCGTTTTTTGACCTCCTGTAAGATACGCCGCACCTGTTTTTCGATCTTTAAAGGAAAGGCGCTTTTCCTCTGGATTAAGCGCTTTAGAAATCTTTGGCCGGCCTGGTGGTCTTCCCTTAAGATTCGCATTCCTACCTCCTTGACGATCTGGAGATTCCCTATAACTTACCACAACTTAGGAGGCCCCAAATTGGAAGTTTTCTTTCGCAACTTCTTACTTCTTATCTTTGTCTTGCTTTCGGTGCCCCTTTTTGGCCTAGGGGCCATTCTGATAGCCCTTTTGGAGAAAAAGAAGGTCTGGGCCCATAAGGTGGCTTGGCTGTGGTGCCGGATAGTCCTTTTTTTAAGCGGAGTAAAGGTGGAAGCAGAGGGCCTGGAGAGTCTCCCTCCAGGCCGGTACGTTTTTTTTGCCAACCATCAGAGCCAGATGGATATCCCGGTACTTGAAGAGACCTTAAAAGATTACGAGATTCGTTTTTTGGCTAAAAAGAGCCTCTTTAAGATCCCCTTTTTCGGTTGGGGAATTGCGGCTTTGGGTTATATCCCGGTGGAAAGAAAGGACCCCCGCGAAGGCCTGCGGAGCCTTTTATCCTGTGCCGAAAAGATCAAGGCCGGCTATTCGGTGGTGGTGTTTCCAGAGGGGACTCGCAGCCCAGATGGTCGCCTGCTATCCTTTAAGACCGCGGGATTCCTTTTACCCCTTAAGGCCCAAGTGCCAGCGGTGCCGGTGGTGATTATAGGCACCCGGGAGGTCCTTCCCAAAGGCTCCCTTTTCGTACGTCCCGGAAAAGTGCGGGTGGTAGTTGGAGCCCCCATTCCTACCCAAGGCTTAACTAAGAGTCACAAGGAACAGCTAGCTCGCGAGGTGCGGGCCTTTATGGAGAGGGTCCTTTCCCAAGGCCATGAAGAGTAGGGTCTCTACCAAGTCCTCAAAGGAAAGCCCTGCGGCCTGAGCTGCAAGCGGCAGGAGGCTGGTTTCGGTCATCCCTGGAATGGTGTTGGTTTCTAAGAGGTAGATCTCCTCTCCCACCAGGATCATGTCGGTCCGACTATAATGTCTCAGCCTTAGAATTTTATGGGCTTGAAGGGCGTACTCCTGGGCCTTTCGGGCTAGAGGGGCCGGAAGGGGGGCCGGGCAGATCTCTCGGGCCGCCCCCGGAGTGTATTTGGTGTGATAGTCAAAATAGGAGCTTTCCTTGGGGATAATTTCTACCACCGGGAGGGCCTCTTCTCCCAAGACCCCCACGGTGATCTCTCGGCCGGAGAGGAATTTCTCTACCACCACCTCTTGATCCAAGGCCAAGGCCCTTTCCAAGGCCGGAGATAGATCTTCTTGATTTTCCACCACGGAAAGTCCTAGGCTTGAGCCTTGAGTGGCGGGTTTTACTACCACCGGAAGGCCTAGTTTTTTAGCGAACCCCGGTATCCGCGAGACCTCGTTTTTCAGGAAACAACCCCCAGGAGGCACTGGAAGGCCGGCCTTTTGATAAAGGAGCCGAGAAAGCCCTTTATGGATGGCCAGGGCCGAGCCCAAGATCCCTGCCCCCTGATAGGGAAGTCCTAAGGCTTCAAGGAAACCCTGGATAGTACCATCTTCACCCCCTGGTCCATGAAGGACCAGGAAAGCGGCTTCGAAACCGGCGGCTTTGGCCGCTAATTCCGGGAGATCTTGGGCGGGATCGAAACGACGGACCTGGTGTCCCCGGGCCTTTAAAGCCTTTGCTACCGCTTCTCCACCCCGCAGAGAAACCTCCCGTTCAGGGGAAGTCCCTCCGGCGAGGAGAGCCACGCGATAAGCCATAGACGGATCTCCTTAATAGCATTTAAGGCCTCTAAATCTTCGGGCCGGATCGAAAGAGGCCTAAAAAGACGCCTTTCAAGGAGCTTGGTCAACTCCTCCAATCGAAAAATGCGGACCCAAGAGGAAGGCCGGCGGCCGTAACGTTCCCGAAGATCCGAAAACCG
>JALWWR010000105.1:0-329 GCA_026993045.1 Thermodesulfatator sp. | reverse complement strand
CGGACCCGTTTGTCAGCGTAATATACCACTTCTTCTTCCCGGATGGGACTTTTAGGAGGCCCGGGCTTTAAAAAGATATGCTGCCCCACTACCTCGGCCAAACGGGGATAGCCGGCCTTAGCGATCAATTTTTGAGCACTTTGGGCGTGATTCTCCCCGGTCTTAAGGGAGTGATGTTTGGTTATATCGTGCAAAAGCCCCCCAGCCACTAGCAAAGAAAGATCCAAGGTCTCCCCGGCTCGCACCAGCTCTTTTCCTAAGGCCAGGGCTACCAAAGCTACCTCCTCCGCATGCCTCTGGATATGAGGAGCGACCCCTCCCTTTTCTAA
>JALWWR010000104.1 GCA_026993045.1 Thermodesulfatator sp. | reverse complement strand
CAAATAGGTTGATAAACTACATAAAATTCTCGTCTCTTAAGGCCCTCCAAAAGGGCTTGGCGGAAGAAGGCCTCTTCCAAAAGCTCCGCCCCCATTTCCTCGGAATAAAGGGCCCAGCTTTCCCCCTTCTCCTTAGCCCTCTTAAGGGCGATCTCGGCTTTATGGAGTAGCTCCTCCGCGCTCAGCCCGTCTTTGGGATATACCGCCCCGCCTAAAACGGCGTTTAGCTCGATTTCAAGTCCGTCAAGTCGAAAAGGTTCCCGAAACACCTGTTGGATCTTTTCTAAGACCGTCCAAAGGCTAAAAGTGCTCCGGATCTCGGGAAGAATCAGGGCAAACTTGTCGGCAAAAAGCCGGGATTTTAGATCACTTTTCCGCAAAAAAGCCCCCAGCCGTCGGGCCACGGCCTTTAAAAGGCGATCTCCAATCTGGGAGCCGTAAAAAGCGTTGATCTCCCTAAATTTAGAGAGGTCCAGGACGCAAACCAGGAGTTCTTCTTTACGGCGTTCAGCCCGATGCAAGAGGACCTCGAGTTTTTCTAGAAAAAGAGTCCGGTTAGGAAGCCCGGTAAGAGAGTCAAAGAGAAGGACCTCGGTGAGTTTGCGCTCCAGATACTTTTCAGGGGTAACGTCCACCCCGATTCCTACCCCTAGATAGCGGTTTTTGTATTTAACAGTTTCAGCATAAAACCGTACAAACCTTTCCCGGCCGTCTTTGCGACGGACTAGGAACTCAAAATACTGGCGGGGAATCTTCTCTCCTTGGAGACGACGCTGTACGATCTGGCGAATCTCTTCTTGGTAGTCCGGGGGGACCAATTCCCAAACGGGCATCTTTTGTAGTTCCTCAAGGCTGTAACCCAAGACCTTTTCCACGTAAGGATTGGCGTAAAGGATGCGTTCGTCGTAAATAACGATGCCCACCGGGGCGTGGTCCATAAAAAAGCGGAAAAATTCCTCCCGCTCCCGGATTTCTTCCTCAAGGGCCTTCTCTCGGGAGATATCTACCCACACCCCAGCCCAAAGAAGATGGGATCCTCTAAGCCCTAAAAAGGCAAAATAGTCTTTTAACCAAAAATACCGGCCTTCTTTATGGCGGAACCGGTAAGAAAGACAACCAGAAGACAGGCCCTTTTCAAGATAGAGATTTAAACTCTCAAGGACTTGGGAGCGGTCTTCAAAGTGGAGGTGTTCCCACCACCAGTAAGGATCTTGGGCGATCTCTTCTTGCGTGTAGCCACAAAGTTCTTGATAAGCCGCATTCACAAATTGAATCTTGCACCAGACCCTCCCTTCCTCTAGACGGGCTTCGGTTAAATAAAGACCGATGGGAAATCTTTCCAGACAAGATTTGCAACTTTCTCCTTTTAAAAGACCTTCGGAAAATAACACTTCCGGGCGCCCCCTTTAATGTAAAACTAAATAAACATTTTTTAACTTTTGTCTAGTCTAGGAAAACTTTTTAGTCTCCCGAAAAACTTTGGGAGTCTTCAAGAATCAAAAGAAAACTAACGGCCTTAGATTAAATTCGGGCTTGCCCGAAAAAAGACTTTCTCAAAGGTCTTTGTTTTTCGTATAATTAGGGCACCAACCAAAGGAGGCCAAAATGGGATATCTAAAGGATCTGGGGGCCCTTTATCTGGCCGGGAACTACCAACGCTTTCCAGTGGCCTTTGTGCGGGGGCAAGGGAGCCGTCTCTGGGATGAAGAGGGCCAGGAGTACTTGGATTTTTGTGCTGGAATCGCGGTCTGCGCCCTGGGACACTGTCCGGAAGAAGTGGTGAAGGCCGTCCGGGAACAGACCGAACGCCTGCTCCACGTCTCCAATCTCTATTGGACTGAACCCCAAGCCCGGCTGGCCCAAAAGCTGGTGGAACACTCCTTTGGAGACAAGGTCTTTTTTTGTAACTCCGGGGCCGAGGCCGTAGAGGCGGCCCTCAAACTGGCTCGCCGCTACGCCTACCTTAATCATAGCCCAGAAAAGACCCGCATTGTGGCCTTAAAAAACTCGTTTCATGGGCGCACCTACGGGGCCCTCACCGCCACCGGACAGCCGGCTTATTGGGAAGGTTTCGAACCTTTGGTGCCGGATTTCGTCCATATCCCGGCCAACGACCGGAAGGCCCTGCGGGAAGTTTTGGGAGAAAAAGTCTGCGCCCTGATCCTAGAGCCCATCCAAGGCGAAGGGGGGGTGGTGCCTTTAGAGCAAGCCTTTTTGGAAGAAGCCCGCCGGCTCTGCGACCGGTTTAAGGCCCTTCTCATCTTGGATGAGATCCAGACCGGAGTGGGACGCACCGGCCGGCTTTGGGCCTACGAACATTTCGGGATCGAACCTGACATCATGTGTCTGGCCAAAGGCCTTGGAGGAGGCCTTCCGTTGGGGGCCATGGTGGCCCGTGAGGAAGTAATGGCGGCCTTGACCCCTGGCTCTCACGCCTCCACTTTTGGAGGAAACCCGGTGGCCTGCGCCGCGGGTCTTGCGGTCTTGAAAAGGGTCCTTTCAGAGGGGTTTCTAGAAGAAGTACGCCTGCGAGGAGCTAGCCTGGCCCGGAAGCTGGAGGACCTGGCCCGGGAATTTCCCGGCCGGGTTCGAGGGGTACGGGGGCAAGGACTCCTTCTGGGGCTTGAAGTCGAGAAGGGCTTGGCCCCGGAGATCGTAAAACGGCTCTTTGCTCGCCGGATCCTGGCCACGGCCCCTAAGCCTGAAGTGGTGCGTTTCAGTCCTCCGCTAACCGTGGCCTACCGGGAGATCGACGCCTTGGCCCAGGCCTTAAGAGAAATCCTAGCGGACCTTTAGCTGCCCTTCTAGATAGGCCAAAAACTTGTAGATAAGTCGGGCCGCTAGGAACTCGGTGCGGGGATCTCCAGGCAAGGGCAGGAGCTCCACCACATCAAAACCCAAGACCCGCTCCTCTGAGACCAGCCGCAGGATAGCCAAGACCTCATACCAGTTAAGCCCTCCGGGCTCCGGGGTGCCCACCCCTGGGGCCTCAGCAGGATCCAAGGCATCCAGGTCTATACTTACATAAAGAGGCGCACGAAGGACCGCTTTAAGCCTTTTAAGAAAGGCCGGAAAATCCCTTTTGATCTCCCGGGCCCAAAAGACCGGAATCTTCTCCTGTTCCACCAGCTCCCATTCCTCCCGGTCCAAGGCCCGAATCCCTACGGGAACTATGGAGAGCCCCGCCTCCAGGGCCCGTCGAAACACGCAGGCGTGGCTGTAAGGGGTGCCTTGGTAACGGTCTCGCAGATCGAGATGGGCGTCCAGATAAAGGACTTGAAAGGGCCCTAAGCGTCTCTTAAGGGCCTTTAAGGCCGCCAGGGTGACGGTGTGCTCTCCACCTAAAAGGACCGGGAACTTTCCTTCGGCAAGGGCCTCTTCTACCAGCCCTTCCAAGCTCTCTAGGGCCTTTTCCGGGGCCACCGGAAGCTCCGGGGCCGGAAAGGTGTAAAAACCTAAAGTCCGGTAAGGTTCGGTGAGGGTTTCTTCGTCGAAGAACTCCAGATGGGGGCTAACAGCTAGGATCCGAGCTGCTCCCTCCCGGGTACCGGGACGCCAGGTAGTGGTGGCGTCATAGGGAGCGGGGATAAAGGCCACCCGGGCCCGCTCCCGGTCCTCGGGTAGCCCTAAAAAAGTGCCCGCCATTTAAACGGCCAATTGATTTCTTTCCGCTCGAATGAAACGCTCTACAGCCCGGATGGAACGTGGAAACTCGTGCCCTCGATCTAAAAGACGGATCTCGCTTTTCTGGATCTCAAAAAGCCGCGAGATATCCTCAATGGCCTGGTCCACGTCAAAGGGCTTGCAGGAAAAGATGTCCACGCTGAGATAGAGCTTTTCCGGAAAGGTGTGGATACTGATGTGACTTTCAGCAATAATGACGAATCCGGAGATCCCCCAGTCCTCAGGCACCGGGGCGTAATACTTGAAGACGTAAGGGGGCATGATCTTGGTCATCTGGATCTGGTCAGGGTAATTGTTGAGAAAATTGTAGATAAAATCCAGGTCCATGAGTTTTTCGCGCTTGCACCCATAGCCGTCCAAGATCAGGTGCTGCCCAAAGCCGTACTCGATCTTTTCGCTCTCCAGGTGTTTTTTCTCCATGGCCGTCCTCCTTGCTTCTAGATTCTGCCAAGGCCATGGGGCGCCACCCCGGCGCCAAAGGCCGCGCAGTGGAAAGAAAAAATAAATTAAGGGTAGCCACCTTCAAGATGGCCACCCTGGGCAGCACACAAAATACCTATCTTTTTCCCTTTGTCAAGCCCTTGGCCCATGGTATTATGCCTTTCATGGCCATCTGGGAGGAGCCCTTTGAAAAGATCTTAGAAGAATCGGTCCGTATTCACGGGCACCTCTGTGCCGGCCAGGTATTGGGGGTGCGCTTGGCGCTTTTAGGCTTACGGCTCATCGGTATTCCAGACCCCCGAGGGCAAGACCGTAAGAAGTTCTTAGTCTACGTTGAGATTGACCGCTGCGCCACCGACGCCATCCAGTCCGTAACCGGGGCTAGTTTAGGCAAAAGGTCCCTTAAATTCTTCGACTACGGCATCATGGCGGCCACCTTTGTCAATTTGGAGACCGGTCGGGCCTTTCGGATCTTGGCCCGGGAAGAGGCCCGGGAGCTAGCGGAGCGTTATGCCCCCGGGATCCCGGACAAGTACAAGAGACAACTTGAGGCCTACCGGGTCATGCCGGAAGAGGAACTTTTCGAGGTCCAGGAAGTCCGGGTTCCCATCTCAGAGTTTGATCTTCCGGGGCGACCCAAGCGCCGGGTGCGTTGCGAGCGCTGCGGAGTTTACGTGCAAGACGGGCGAGAGATCCTAGAAGAAGGGCGCATCCTTTGTCGACCCTGCGCCCAAGGGGGCTATTTTCAACTTCTCTCCCAGAGCTGAGCTAGGCGCAAGAGGAGCCAAAGAAGACCCTTTTTAGGGTCCACCCGTCTTTTGGGGTCCCGGAGCCCTGAGTAAAGTGCTTCTATCTTTTCCACGCCCGCCACCAAGAGGGGGTGAGCCTTGGGGAAAGGTTCCGGGAAGACCGAGGGATACTCCCCTTGTTTCCGGCGCCACCGATAAGAGTGCCAGAGCCAGAGTTTTAACAAGAAAAAGAGATCCGCCAGGTCCTCCTGGCGGGAAGCGAGGGCCTCAGCAGTCTTAAATTTTACGGCCGGGTCAGGGTAACGCACCGCGGCCACGAAGCGATTTAGGCTTTCTAAGACTCCCTTTTCTGCCAGTCGTAAGGCCCGCCCCAGGCTCCCCTCGGCCAAGAGGGCCAAGGTCTGGGCCTCCTCTAACCCTAAGCCCAAGCGTTGGACCAGGATCTCTTGGATAATGGCGGGGGGTAAGGCCCTAAAATAGACCACTTGGGCCCGGGAGACAATGGTGGGAAGCAAGGCCTCGGGATAAGGGGCCAGGAGGACAAAATGGGCATAGGAGGGAGGCTCTTCCAGGGACTTAAGGAGGGCGTTAGCCGCCTCCCGGTTCAGGCGCTGGGCCTCCTTCACCAGGACCATTTTGGCCGGGGCCTCTAAAGGGGCAAACTGCAAAAAGCGCTCAGCTTCCCTTATCTGTTGGATTTTAAGCACCCCCTTTTC
>JALWWR010000103.1:4450-5599 GCA_026993045.1 Thermodesulfatator sp. | reverse complement strand
AAACAAGTTTTAAACGGGAAAGCTTAGGGGTCTCCAAAAGCGTTTTTCGAAGGCCTATTCGTCATGCCTTTTTCCTGTCAGGTATGCGGTTATCGGAGTCCCAAGTGGCTCGGAAGATGCCCCTCCTGTGGTCATTGGGATAGTCTGGTGGAGGAGGTCCCATCTAAGAAGAAAGGGGCCCTTCCCAAAATACCAGTTTATAAGCTCTCGGAGGTGGCCCAAAGCCCGCTAAAGAGGTGGCGTTCGGGGCTTTCAGAGTTCGATCGGGTGCTGGGAGGAGGGCTGGTTCCAGCCTCCATAGTACTTTTGGGAGGAGACCCCGGGATCGGGAAATCTACTCTCCTTCTTCAAGCCGCCCAGTCTTACACTAAAGAGGGCCTTAAGGTCTTTTATCTTTCCGGGGAAGAATCCCTTTCCCAGGTTCGGCTTCGCGCGGAAAGGCTAGGGCTTGGTAAAGAAGAAATCTATCTATTGGCTGAGACTAGACTTGAGGTTGCCTTGGAGACCCTGAAAGATCTCGGTCCGGAGGTCCTGGTGATTGATTCCATTCAGACCGTATATCTTTCGGACCTGGGTTCGGCTCCGGGTTCAGTTTCTCAAGTGCGAGAAGCGGCCGGAGTTTTGATGCGGTACGCCAAGGAAAAAGGGGTGGCGGTTTTAGTGGTGGGGCATGTTACTAAGGAGGGGGCCCTGGCTGGTCCGCGGGTCCTTGAGCACTTGGTGGACGTGGTCCTTTACTTTGAGGGAGAGCGCTCTGGCCCCTACCGGGTGCTCCGGGCGGTGAAGAACCGTTTCGGTCCGGTGGACGAAATTGGGGTCTTTGAGATGAGTGACCGGGGGCTTATTCCGGTGGGAAACCCCTCGGGGCTCTTTCTTTCCGGGACCGGGGGAGCAGTCTTCCCAGCTCTAGAAGGGACCCGGCCCCTCCTGGTGGAGATCCAGGCCTTGGTGGTCAAAAGCTATCTGGCCTCTCCGCGGAGGACTACGGTGGGCTTCGATCCCTGGCGGCTTTCCATGCTCCTTGCCATTCTGGAAAAGCATCTGGGGGTCTCTTTCTACGATCGGGATGTCTTTCTCAATGTGGCTGGGGGGCTTAAGATTCGGGAACCGGCGGCGGATCTAGCGGTCTGCGCCGTCCTTCTTTCTAGC
>JALWWR010000103.1:0-4440 GCA_026993045.1 Thermodesulfatator sp. | reverse complement strand
CCGTCTAGACCGGGGCCTTCCTGAGGAGACGGTCTTCTGTGGAGAGGTAGGACTTTCTGGTGAAGTTCGACCGGTCCTTGGACTTGAGACCCGACTCAAGGAGGCCGCCCGTTTAGGATTCCGAAGAGCGGTGGTCCCGGAGACCGGAAAAATCCCTTCTACCCCCCTGGAGCTTTTTCCTATCTCACGCCTTGAGGAACTCCGGGAGTGGTTATGAGCTTGCCCTGGGGCGCCCCCTTTATTATGTTTTAAGGAAATCTGAACTTCTCTAAAAGGAGGGTGATATGGCGGTCTGTCAGGTAACGGATCAGAACTTCGAGGAAGAGGTCTTAAAGAGCGACCTTCCGGTTTTGGTGGATTTTTGGGCGGCTTGGTGCGGGCCCTGTCGGGCCATTGCTCCGGTAATCGAGGAACTAGCCGAAGAATACGCGGGAAAACTTAAAGTCTGCAAACTCAATGTGGACGAAAACCCGGTGACCCCGGGGAAGTTTGGTATCCGGGCTATTCCCACCCTGATCTTTTTCAAGAACGGACAAGCGGTAGAAAGCATTACAGGGGCGGTAGCCAAGAGCACTATCGAGTCCGTAATCAGTAAGATTCTGGGTTCCTAATGGCGGAGTACGATCTGGTCATTGTGGGAGGGGGGCCGGCGGGCTTGGCGGCCTATATTTATGCCGCCCGGGCCCGCTTAAAGACCCTTCTCATCGAGCGTCTCTCCCCCGGAGGGCAGGTATTAGTTACAGATTGGGTGGAAAACTATCCCGGTTTTCCAGAGGGCCTTTCCGGGGCCGAGCTGGTGGAGCGTTTTGTCGCGCATGCCAAGGCCTGGGGGCTTGAACCTTTAAACCAAGAGGTGGTAGCCCTTTCCCTGGAGGGGGGGTGGCGTCGGTTGCATCTTTCCAACGGCCAGACCATTCGGTCCCGCACGGTTATTGTAGCCACCGGGGCCAGTCCCAAAAAATTAGGGATCCCCGGGGAGGCCCAGCTTACAGGAAAAGGGGTCTCCTACTGCGCTACCTGTGACGGCCCCTTTTTTAGAGATCAAGTAATCGCGGTGGTGGGGGGTGGAAATACTGCGGTTCAGGAAAGTCTGTTCTTGACCAAATTTGTTAAAAAGCTCTATCTCCTTCACCGAAGAGACCAGCTTCGGGCCACCCAAAATTGAGATCCTGTGGGACACCGTGGCGGAGGAGGTCCTGGGCCAGAGTCAGGTGGAAGGGGTCAAGATAAGGAATAAAGTTACAGGCGAAACCCGGATCCTTCCGGTGCAGGGGCTTTTTATCTTTATCGGCATAAGACCTCAGACGGAGTGGTTGCAGTCGGTCCTAGATTTAGATGAACAAGGGTTCATTATCACGGACGCTGAGATGAGGACCTCGGTCCCTGGGGTTTTTGCGGCTGGAGACGTAAGATCTAAGGCCTGCCGTCAAATCGTAACCGCGGCTGGCGATGGAGCCACCGCCGCTTATATGGCGGAACATTATTTGGCCCAAAGGGAAAAGGTATGAGGTGGAGAACTTTTATCCTTTTGATGGTTTGTTTGTCCTTAGGAGCTTGCTTTCCCAAAGGGGGTAAACAGGGAGGTCTTCTTTCCTGGTTCACCAGGAAAGAGGCCCCTTTGCCAGAAGCCCAGTTGCAACAACTGGTGGAACGGGCCCGGAAACATTTCGAAAAGGGGTATTATGAACTGGCGGAAAAGGACTTTGAGGAGATCCGGGACCGCTACCCCGACACCCCTTATGCCCTCTGGGCGGAGCTCAAGTTGGCGGATTGCAAATTTTTCGCTGAAAGATATTTAGAAGCCGCGGTCTTATACGAGGAATTTGAAAAACTCCATCCTACCAATGAAGCCATTCCCTATGTGATCTATCAAATTGGCACCAGTTACTATCGCATGATGCTTTCTCCAGACCGCGACCAGACCAACACCAAGAAGGCCATTGAAGCTTATGAACGTCTTATTCATACCTTTCCCCAGTCTCCCTATGTGCAAGAAGCCCGGCGGCGGATCGCCCGGGCCCGGGAGCGATTGGCCCAACACGAATTTTATGTGGCCCGTTACTATTACCGGACCAAACGCTATCGCGGGGCCTACTATCGTCTCCTTTACCTCTTGGAGAATTATCCTGAAACCGCTACCGCCCAAAAGGCCCGCCCCTTGGTGCAGGCTTATTACCAAAAGGCCTTGGAAGAGACTCGCGCTTTAGCAGAAGGAAGGCTTAAAGATTACTGGGGAAAACCTTATCCCTAACCTTTTTCCTCCTCTAAGGCCTCTTGTAGCTCCTTTAATACTTCTTCCCGGATTTCTATTTCCGGGTGGCTTTCGGGGAAAGTGGAAGGGGTTTCCGGGATCTCCATCTCGGAGCTAGCGGGCTCGGAGATGAAAGGCGGAGGGGTCAAAAGGGAGTCTTTTAAGATGACTTCTTTGGAAGAGACAGGATAAAAGGGTCCTAGGGTCTCCGCCAAGAGACTTACGTCTTCGCCGCACCGAGGACAAACCCTTTCTCTTTCCGAGAAATTAAACTTACATTTGGGACAGCGCATAAAACCTCCTCGCCAAAGAGGGCTTTTAATCTTATAATAGTCAAAAACCTACCGAGGTAAAGGTTTATGCGCTGGATGGCGGTGTTTTTGCTTTTTTTAGCGGCCTGCGCCCAAAAACCGGGTCTTAATCTGGCCTCTAAGGCCTGTTTGGTTCACAAAGGGGTTACTACCAAAGAAGAGGTGCGAAGATATCTAGGGTCTCCGCAAAAGATCGAAAGACTTCCCCAAGGACGGGAGGTTTGGATCTATTATGACCTGCGCCGGGACGTATGGGCTTCTTTTCCGGCCTTGGGTTCTAAGATAGGGCATAAAGAGATCCAAGTCTTGAGGATTACTTTCCAGGGCTCCAAGGCCGTAGATTGTATATATTACGTGGCCCAGCCGGAGTCTTAAGATGAAAAAATTAGTAGAGCCCGATCTTTATCGCCGGGCCCGGGAACGGATGGTCCAGACCCAGATCGCCGCCCGGGGTATAACCGACGAAAGGGTATTAGCCGCCATGCGGAAAGTCCCCCGCCATCTCTTCGTGGAAGAGGCCCTGGTGGATCAAGCCTATGCCGATCACCCTTTGCCTATCGGAGATGGCCAGACCATTTCTCAACCCTATATTGTGGCCCTTATGACCCAGGCCTTGGAGCTTAAAGGCGACGAGAAGGTCCTAGAAGTGGGCACCGGTTCTGGTTATCAGACGGCCATTTTGGCGGAGCTAGCCCGTTGGGTCTATTCCATTGAGCGCTACCCCCGGCTCCTAGAGCGGGCCCGAAAAATCCTGGAACGCTTGGGATACACCAACGTGACCTTGAAGCTGGGAGACGGGACCAAGGGCTGGCCAGAGGTGGCGCCTTTTGAGGCCATTATAGTGACTGCTGCCGGCCCCAAAGTCCCCGAGCCCCTCTTGGAACAGCTGGCGGAAGGGGGGCGTCTGGTTATGCCGGTGGGGGACGAATGGTCCCAATATTTGATAAAGGTGGTCAAAAAGGGGGGGCAGTTTCACCGGCAGACCTTAGAGCCGGTAAGATTTGTAAAACTGGTGGGGGAATATGGATTTCAAGAATAGAAGGCGCATTGGGGTTATCGGGACAGGTATCGCTGAAGAGGCCGTCTATGAAAAGGCCCGAGCCGTAGGCCGCCTCTTGGCGGAAAGAGGGGCCGTTGTATTTACCGGAGGCCTGGGGGGCGTGATGGAGGCCGCGGCTCGAGGGGCCCAAGAGGCTGGGGGGCTTACGGTGGGTGTTCTTCCCGGCAATAAAGCCGAAGAGGCCAATCCTTATATCCAGATCCCCGTAGTCACCGACATGGGACACGCCCGGAACGTTATTTTGGTGCGTTCGGTGGAAGGGGTGATTGCGGTGGCCGGGGGTTACGGCACCCTTTCGGAGATCGCCTTGGCCCTTAAGATGTGGAAACCGGTGGTGGGCCTTGGGACCTGGCCTGGAATCGAGGGCGTGCAATACGTTGAAAGCCCGGAAGAGGCCGTAGAAAAGATCTTTTATCTTCTAGGGGATTAAAGGTAGAGGATTTCTCCCGAGTCCACTATTAGCTTCTGGCCTTGATCTCTTAAGACCAGAGAGCCGTTGGGAAGGAGATCTTCGGCCCAAGCGACTAGGGGTTGGGATTCCCGGTCTAAATCCAGGGCCCAAGCCACGCAACGTCCTAAGGTGTCAGAGAGGTCCTTGAACTTGGAGACTAAAAGGTTGGGAGGGACCTCTTCCCAAGGATCCAGGCGGGCCTCAAGTTCCCTCAAAAGGCCGTAGTTTTCCCGCAAACTTTCCAAAAAAAGCTCCAGCACTTCCTCTAGATTTAAGGTCTTTCCACAGAGTCTAGAAAGACTTTCCGAAGGGAGCCCCGGAGGCAGGGGATTGTTGACGTTGATGACTATCCCGGCCCAGAGCCAGT
>JALWWR010000102.1 GCA_026993045.1 Thermodesulfatator sp. | reverse complement strand
ACGACGGGCTCTTTGTACTCCGGTTCGAAGACACCGACCGGGAGAGATCCCGGCAGGAATACGTGGATTCCATCCGGGAGGCCCTGGAATGGCTAGGGCTTTACTGGGATGAGGGGCCTTACTTCCAGTCCAAAAGGCTTGAGCTTTATCGGGAATATGCCCACCAACTCTATGAAAAGGGACGGGCCTACTATTGTGAATGTTCTCCGGAAGAGCTGGAACGCAAACGAAAAGAGGCCCTGGCCTCGGGGCGCAAGCCTAAATATGATGGAACTTGCCGCGAAAAAGACCTCCCTCCGGGCCCGGGAAGGGTCTTAAGGCTCAAGATCCCTCCGGTGGGGGCCACGGTGGTAGAGGATCTGATCCGAGGTCCGATAGCCTTTGACCACCAAGAGCTGGACGATTTTATCCTTCTCAGAAGCGACGGTACCCCCACTTACCAGTTGGCGGTGGTGATAGACGATCTCACCATGGGTATTACCCACGTAATTCGGGGAGATGACCACCTTTCTAACACCCCCAAACAAATCCTCCTTTATCAGGCCCTGGAGGCCTCTCCTCCGGCATTTGCCCATGTCCCCATGATCTTGGGGCCGGACGGTCAGCGGCTTTCCAAGCGCCACGGAGCCCGTTCCATCCTAGAATATCGGGATCAGGGCTATCTCCCCCAAGCCCTTCGCAACTATTTGGTGCGCTTGGGCTGGTCCTATGGAGACCAAGAGGTCTTTACTTTAGAGGAAATGATCGCCAAGTTTGATCTTTCACGGGTAAGTAAATCTCCGGCCCGGTTTGATCCGGACAAGTTTTTGGCCTTAAACGCCCATTGGCTGCGGGCCACCCCTACTGAAGAGCTGGCGGAGATGGTCAAGCCCTTCTTAAAAGACCTGGGGCTGCCGGTTCCAGAAAAGGACTATCTCCTAGCGGCTTTAGAGACGGTTAAACCCCGAGCCCGGACCTTACTTGAGGCGGCCGAGATGATGCGTTTTTATCTGGTGGAAGAAATCGCTTATGAACCAGAAGCGGCTCAAAAATTTCTGCAACCCGAAATCCTACCTCTTTTAGAGAAACTCCGAGCCCGGCTCGAAGAGGTGGATTTCACGGACGAGGCCTTAGAGAAACTCTTTCGGGGGCTGGCTGAAGAGGAGGGACTTAAATTAAAAAAGATCGCCCAGCCAGTGCGCGTAGCTCTCACGGGAAAGACGGTAAGCCCGGGGCTCTTTGAGATTATGCGGATTCTAGGCCGAAAACGGGTCCTTGAACGTTTAGACCGTGCGCTAAGCTACATAAAGGGGGCAAAAAAGGTATGATGGACCTTTTGATTATACTCTTGGTTTTAGTCTTCTGGATCTTGCTGAATAAGGTATTTCTTCCCCGGCTAGGGGTCCCCACCTGAATGTCTCAGAACAGTTGCTCCGTGGATCGGAAGCCCAAGAAGAAAAAACGATAAGGGCGCGGCGGGATTCGAACCCACGACCTCTGGCTCCGGAGGCCAACGCTCTATCCAACTGAGCTACGCGCCCGTCTAGAGCAATTTTAAGCCGCCCG
>JALWWR010000101.1 GCA_026993045.1 Thermodesulfatator sp. | reverse complement strand
ATAAGCACCCGGCAGCGGTGTATCTGTTTCTATTTCTACCACAGCATACTTGTCCTCCCCGAGAGAAAACACGATATCAGCAACATCACCTGATGGGAAGCAGTACTCTATTTCCCTGCTTTTCACCCCCGTCAACCCTATCTTTTCGGGGTTTCTCGCAACCCACTCTTTTAACCTTCTGTGTTCTGCCCCCTCCCCACCTGGGCCGTACTTTCGCTTCATAAAAACTCTCTTTGCTCTTTCTTTTCCATCCGTCTTGCGTGTCCCCACTGGCCGAGGGGGCAACGGGCCAGGAAAGTCCTCGTGGAGAATTTTAGCAACAGCTCTCTTCAACACCGAATCTCGCAAAGTTTCCATCAAATCTTTTAGAATCCAAATAACTTGCACATCCGAAAGGTAACGGAAAAGACCACTTCCCCATTTCGCACCTCCCTGAGTGGTGTAATAATCCCAAAAATACAGCTCCTTCGCCTCCTCCAAAGGCAAGCGAATCCGAAATTGTTTACTAGCTCGGATCCATGTGGGGTCGTCTGAGCTATTGGCAACATAGCCGATCTTGAACATACCGATAATCTTTCGGTCAATCTCCCTATCACCCGGAAAGAGAGTTGTTAATATGGCAAGCTTCCCTACTCCTGCATCTATGAAACGAATAGGGTTATCCCTCCGTTTACCCTTTCTGAAATAGCCGGCACCAAATTCCCAATCACGAAAAAGGCGACTTTCCATACAAGGATCTTCTGGCAACGGGCCTTTAAGGCCTTTATCGTAATACCTTCTACAAGGGCAACCTCTGTCACTACACCAAACTCGTCCCCCTTCAACGTTCCGCACAATGTTACTTATGCTGCACGTGTCAGCAAACCCCACGAGCTCCCCTTTTCCCTCACCTCCGTCGTTGTAAGTGCATTTTATGGCTATGTGCCGCCCCATTGGATCCCTCCTTCAGGGGCTAAAGAACCGGGCAAGGCGAGAATGCTCAAGTCAACCCTGCTTTTACAGGTAGGCAACACCCCACTCCATTTTACCCTGATGGGCCTAACCTAATCCTTATCTCACCACTTAGGAAAATCTCGTCTTCACAACTCAGCAAGGCCGTGAAATTGGTGTTGTCGTCCCTGGCTTAACGAATCCAGCTCTCCCTCCCCATGGAAACGTTTTGGCCTCTCGGAGAACAAGGTGGCCACGCCTCCCCACGGTAGAGTGCGACCCCTTCAGAAATGGGACGTCACGCAAGCATAATCATTGGAGCATCCCGGTCTCTCGGAGCCATGGTTGGCCCATACCCCCGCACGACAGAGCGTGCGCCCTCCAGTGAGGGGGAACCGGCACGAACCCCCCAACCCTGGAGCCGCACAGTCCCTTGTGCGGCGGGGTGGGAAAACGGCGCACGAGCCTCTTCACTTAAGCGCCCCGGTCCCTCGGGGCGAGGGGGGGTTTTCACCGCCCAGGCGCACGACGGAGCGTGGCGCACGACAGAGCGTGCGCCCTCCAGTGAGGGGGAACCGGCACGAATCCCTAACCGTGGAGCGGAACGGTCCCGCGTG
>JALWWR010000100.1 GCA_026993045.1 Thermodesulfatator sp. | reverse complement strand
CTCTTTCCGCTACGGCGTCCGCAAACCGCAACATGTCGCGCCAATGGCGGGTACGGCTGCGGCGGCCCGGGACGAGCTCAAAGGTCACCACAAAATCTTTTTGTTGCAAGGCTTGGGCGAAGGTCATTGGCCTTCCCGGGAAAGACCTAGGGCCTTAAGTTTCCGGTGAAGGTAACTCCGTCTCAAACCCACAGCCCGGGCGAGATGAGAGATGTTCCCACCTACAGCCTCTAGTTTGCGGCGCAAAAACTCCCGCTCAAAAAGCTCCCGGGCCTCTTTGAAACTGTCCACCTCAAACCAGGGCGGCTGCTCCTCAGGAGGATTTTCAACTTCCTCCAAGAATTCCCGAGGCAGATCGTTCAGGGTGATCTCCTGTCCGGGAGAAATGATCACCAGCCGCTCGATCAGATTCTTTAGTTCTCGCACATTCCCAGGCCAGGAATGTCTCTTAAGGGCTTCAAGGACCTCCGGAGCCACCACCTTGCGACCCAGTCCGCTGTGTCGGGAAAGTTCGTCTAAAAATTCTTCCACTAGCAAGGGAATATCCTCTGGCCTTTCCCGCAAAGGGGGGATAGTTATAGGCACCACGTTTAGCCGAAAGTAGAGATCCTCTCGAAAACGGCCTGCCTCCATCTCGGCCTTAAGATCTTTATTGGTGGCCGCTATAACCCTCACGTCCACCTCGATGAGGCGGTCCCCGCCCACCCTCTGAAATCGCTTTTCCTGCAAGACCCGCAAGACCTTGGCCTGAGCCGAAAGACTCATGTCTCCCACTTCATCCAAAAAGAGGGTTCCCCGGTGGGCCTGGTCGAATTTTCCTTTCCGGGCCTGAGTAGCCCCGGTAAAGGCCCCTTTTTCATGCCCAAAAAGTTCGGACTCGATCAAGGTCTCCGGGATGGCGGCGCAGTTCACCTCCACAAAGGGTCCTTGGGAACGGAGGGATAGGCGGTGGATCATACGGGCTGCCACCTCTTTGCCCACCCCGGATTCCCCCTGGATGAGGACCGTGGCCTCCGTGGGCGCCACCCGGGCGATGAGGGTCTTTACCTCTCTTATGGCAGGCGAATCACCAGTGAGCCCCGGTTCCTCAAATCGGGCCCGAAGACGAAGGTTTTCTTCCTCTAAAGACTTGAAACGCAAAGCGTTCTTGACCGAGACCACCACCCGATCGTAGGAGAGGGGTTTTTCTAAAAAATCAAAGGCCCCCAGTTTTACGGCCTTAACCGCCATCTCAATGGTGCCGTGACCAGAGATAATGATGACCGGAAGGTGGGGATAGGTCTCCCGGAGACGAGAGAGGACCTCAAGGCCGTCTATCCCGGGAAGCCACACGTCTAAAAGTACTAGATCCGGAGGCCCTTCTTCTACGAGGTTTAAGGCCTCCTCGCCGCTGGCCACGCACTTTACCCTATAGCCTTCGTCCTCCAAGATGTCTCGAAGGCTTTCAAGGATGCTAGGTTCGTCATCTACTACTAAGATCTCCAGCATTTCCCTTCCGCCTAAAAGGTAGTCTAATTATAAACCGTGCCCCTCGGGGATGGTTGTCC
>JALWWR010000099.1 GCA_026993045.1 Thermodesulfatator sp. | reverse complement strand
CAAATATTTTTTGAACTAAAGATCCCTTTTGAAAAAAAATGAGCGCTCCCCGAGTCCTTTTAATCGAAGACGAGGCTCCCCAGCGGAAGATTTTGGGGCAGTACCTTAAAAAGAAAGGCTACGAGGTCTATGAGGCCGCTAACGGGGAAGAAGGGCTTGACCAAGCTGAAAGGACCCGTCCGGAAATCATCCTCTTAGATTGGAAGCTTCCGGATCGAGACGGCCTGGAGCTTATCTCCCCCTTAAAGAAGATCTCCCCCTTTTCCTCCATCATCATGCTTACCGCCTTTGCCACGGTGGAAAGGGCGGTTACGGCCATCAAGCTGGGGGCTTACTACTATCTCACCAAACCCGTAAACCTAGAGGAGCTGCTCCTCTTGATGGAACGGGCCCTGGAGGAGGGCCGTTTGCGTCGGGAGGTGGAAAGTCTGCGCCAGCAGCTCCGGGAGATGCGTCTTCCAGAGGCCGAAGATCTTATCGCCGAAAGTCCCAGTATGAAAGAAATCTTGCGCCTGGCGGCCCGGGTGGCGCCCACCGAGGCCACGGTCCTTCTTACAGGAGAAGCTGGGACCGGCAAGGAGGTTATAGCCCGTCTGATTCACCGCCTAAGTCCCCGACGAGACCAGCCCTTCGTGCAGGTAAACTGCGCCGCCATTCCGGAAGGGCTTTTGGAATCCGAGCTTTTTGGGCATGAAAAAGGGGCCTTTACCGGAGCGGATCGGACCAAACCCGGACTCTTTGAAGAGGCCCAAGGAGGGACCCTATTTTTAGACGAAATCGGAGAGATGCCCCTGGCCCTTCAGGCCAAGCTCCTTCAAGTGCTTCAAAACAAAACTTTTCGCCGGGTGGGAGGGACCAAAGAGATCCAATGCCAGGCCCGAATTATAGCGGCCACCAACCGCGACTTGGCCCAAATGGTTAAAGAAGGGCGGTTCCGAGAAGATCTCTTCTGGCGCTTAAACGTCTTCGCCTTGCACCTGCCCCCCTTACGGGAAAGGCCTGAAGACATTGGTCCTTTAGCCCATTATTTTCTGGGAAAATACGCCGCCCAATACCAAAAAGCCCTTCAGGGTTTTACCCGAGAGGCCCTGGAATTCCTCTTGACCCATCCCTTTCCTGGCAACGTGCGGGAACTAAAAAATTTGGTGGAACGGGCCGTCATTCTGGCCGAAGGGGACTTGATTCGACTAAAAGATCTAAGCCCCGTCTCCCCTGAACCTCACTCTTGGGTCCAGAGCCTCCTTACCCTGCCCTTGACCGAGGCGGTAGAGCTCTTGGAGAGGAAACGGATCGAAGAGGCCTTAGCCCGGGCTCAAGGGGTTAAGACCAAAGCCGCCCAACTCTTAGGGATCTCCGAAAGGGCTTTGCGCTATAAATTGGAGAAACTGGGTCTAAGCTCCTCTTTTTAAGAGGGCCCGGCCGAATTTCTCCCACAAGAGCCGAAAAGTGGGAGTGAAGTCCTTAGGCCTTTGGGCCAACCAGTCTTCCAATTCTTCCGGATTAACGAAACGCCCCTCTTCGATCTCTAAGGGATTTATTTTAGGGGTTTTGCGG
>JALWWR010000098.1 GCA_026993045.1 Thermodesulfatator sp. | reverse complement strand
CTCGGAAAGCCCCTCGGCTCCTCTTAAAATCCGAGAGCCGGAACCCCTTTTTGCCGCGGGGCCTTCGGTCTTGGGTTTGCTCCGAAACACTTATTTTCTTTTAGAACTTCCCGAGGGGCTCCTCTTCTTAGACTTTCACGCCGCCCACGAACGTCTGATTTACGAAGAACTCAAGGCCTTGCAGCAAAAAGGGCCCTTGCCTCGCGAAAGGCTCCTTTTCCCGGTGCTCCTTAAACTCTCGGGGCTGGCTTGGGAGCGCTGGGAGGTCCAGCGTCGAATCTGGGGGGATTTGGGTTTTGGGGTACGAGAGGTGGGGCCGGAAGAGGTCTTGGTGGAGGAGGTCCCGGCTGGTACCGGTCCGGAGATTGCTGAAGATTGGCGAGGCCTTTTGGAAGAAGAGTTTAAGGAACCGCAAACCCTTATAGAACGGTTTTTGGCCCGTCTAGCCTGTCGCCGAGCCCGTAAGGCTGGAGAGAACCCCCTTCCCGAGGAGGCCTTATCTTTGTGGCGGAGGCTTAAGGCTCAAGGTCTTGAGCGTTGCCCCCATGGGCGGCCTCTTTATTTCATCTTGCGCTGGGAGGAGATCCATCGCCGTTTCGGACGGGCCTAAAAAACTGGTAGCGATAGTGGGCCCTACAGCCTCGGGAAAGTCCGAGGTGGCCCTCTTTTTGGCCGAAAGGTTCGAGGGTGAAATCGTAAATTTTGACTCGGTACAAGTCTACAAATACCTGGACATCGGAGCCGCTAAACCTAGCCCGGAGGAAAGGGCTCGCGTTCCTCATCACCTGTTGGATGTGGTGGCTCCGGACGAACCTTTTAACGCCGCGCGGTTTGTAGCCCTGGCCGATAAGGCCATAGAGGGGATTTACGCCCGCGGGCATAAGCCCTTTTTGGTGGGTGGGACGGGGCTTTATCTCAAGGCCCTCCTTCATGGTCTCTTTCCGGTAGAAGTCCCAGAAGAGGTGCGGGCCCGTCTTAGAGAAAGACTTTCCAAAGAGGGCCTAGAGGCCCTTTATGAGGAACTGAAGAGTGTGGACCCCAAGGCCGCGGCCCGCATTCATCCCCACGATCGGGTCCGCATCTTACGGGCCTTAGAAGTCTATTACGCCACCGGGAAGCCCTTTTCGACTTTGGCCGAGGCCCATGCCTTTCGGCCTTGCCGCTATCGGGCCCTGAAGATCGGTCTTATCCTTCCCCGGGAAGAACTTTATCGGCGCATCGACCGCCGGGTGGACCAGATGTTAGCGGCGGGCCTTTTAGAAGAGGTGAAAGGGCTTTTAGCCCGGGGCTATAGCCCGGATCTCAAGCCTTTACAGTCCATAGGTTACCGTCATCTTATAGCTTATCTTCTGGGAAAGGTCTCTTTGGAAGAGGCCGTGCGACTTATGAAACGGGACACCCGCCGTTACGCTAAACGTCAGCTCACCTGGTTTCGATCTGACTCTGAGATCAAGTGGTTTTCTCCTAAAGATCGGGAGGCTTTGGTTCAGGAGGTGGCCCGCTTTTGGTCCTCGGGTGTTACTGCAGAGCGAAAATGTCACCCTAATTGCAAGGGGAAAATG
>JALWWR010000097.1:1134-1563 GCA_026993045.1 Thermodesulfatator sp. | reverse complement strand
GATCTACTTCTTTCCGGGGTATGAAGGGGCTTGAAGGCGTCTAAAATGATGGAAGTGTAACTCAGAGGTTTATTACGATTGCGGGGGTCGAAGCGGGACGAACGGCGAATAAGACCTCCTTCAGGGTCCCAATCCTTAAAGTGAAAACGGCCCTTTTCGTCAAAATATTCTAGAAGCACCACCTCAAAACCCGCCCTTTCAAAAAGACCGCTCAAACTCCGATAGGTGTAAAGCACCCGATGATCCCAAGCGTCAAGCCCCACGCCCCCAGGATTTACCCATTCAATATAAGCCGGATCCGGGTGCAATCCATCGGGCACCGCCACCCGTAAATATCCTCCGGGCTCAAGATACCGATAAACCAACCTGGCCGCCTGTTCCGCTTCCTCTTCTTCAAGGTGTTCCCAAACATGTTCGGCCAAAAAAACC
>JALWWR010000097.1:0-1124 GCA_026993045.1 Thermodesulfatator sp. | reverse complement strand
GTCAAGAAAATATTTCTCCGTGGGAATCCAGCCCGGCTGATAAATCCCTGAAGCCCCCAGCACTATCCGAAGCGGCCCCGGATGGCGGCGGACATAAAACCTAAGCCAGTTGAAACGAAAAAAACGGTAAAAACGTTGAAGACAAGACCCTATTACGGGAACCTTCTTGAGACGTTCCCTAAAATACATTGCTAAAGCCTCCGGGCCCCTAAAAAGGGCCCGGAGCAAAACCTAATTATTATCTTATCTCAAAAGTAACGCTGTCCTGAGCCGCATCCGCTGAAAGACCGCCGTCCTTCACCGAATCCACCGCAAAATGAATGGTGTAGGACCCAAGGGGAAGCCCCGCACACGAACCGGAGAATACTTCAACATCAGAAAGAAAAAAGAGCGAACCCTGGTAAGTGGGAGAGGGGCTGGCACAGGCACAGGGGAACCAGCTCATCGGATAGGAGAAACAGTAGCAGCTCCCACCTGGTATTTCCGCCCAAAGGAAGTAGTCTCCCTCTCCCCCAGTCCCGCCGGGTTCAAGGGAGACGGAAATTACTAGAGGGTAATCCGGATGAAGGACAAGGGGACAATGGGACCCGTTTACCCGGAGGCCTACTTCAAGCTGCCCCGACCGAAATTCGTCGGCCCCGATGTCAGGGGCCTCGCCCTGGGGTCTCGGGTCGCCGTCAAAGTCCTCGTTGGGGAAAGCCGGAGCCAGATCTGAAGCGGCGTCAATGCAAGGCGAGGTGGGGGCCAAGTGGTAAAGATCTATAAAAAGGGGATCCGAGCTTAGGTTATGGTCTTGGAAATAGTTAGCCGGATCGGTAAGATATAGCTCTTGAGACTGGCCCGAGGTAAAATTCGCCCACGGAGAAAAAAGGTTGTAATATATGTTCACCGTGGCCGGATCGCCGTCGTGGTCTCCATCGGTCCTAATATAAAGCTCGTCTCCGTCCGCCCCACCGGCCTCGGCCAAGTTTTCAAAAAAGATGTTGTTATAGAAATTGAGCACCTGTTCGTGGTCAAAGGCCCCAGAAATGTAAACCGCCCCGCCGTATTCCTCGGCCCGGTTATTATAAAAGGTATTGTTGGTCAGGATAAAAGAGTTTGAGGCGCTTTGATTTACATAAAGG
>JALWWR010000096.1 GCA_026993045.1 Thermodesulfatator sp. | reverse complement strand
TTGTCGGGGTCTTGCCCCAGGAAAGATGAAGGCCTTCACTTCCACATCCTGGCCCAGAACTTTTTGTTTCCTGTGTTATGGCTTGAGACAAACATCCTAACAACCATTATAGGAGGATAAAATGGAAGACCTTTGGGGGTTGATTAAAGAGCAGGCCGCCCGCAAGGGGGTATGGGCCGAACTTTGGGGCCAAAAAGAAAGAGGGCTTGCGGTGGAAAGACGGGACCGGCGTCTTCACGCCCTAGAAGCCTATCAAGAGACCCTGTGGGCGGTGCGGGTCATCCATCGCGGAAGGGCCGGACTTTCTTATACCACCCAGTCCCAACCCGAGGCCTTGATAAAGGCCTTTGAACAGGCCTATGAAAACAGTCTCTTTTCGGAAGAAGAAGGCCTGGAGCCCCCAGCCCAAGAACTCCCGGCCCTCACCCCGCTCCCGGCTCCTAGACTTTCGGAAGGGAAAATGCTTCAGCTCCTTGAGGAGGCTGAAGAAGCGGCCCTGGCTTTTGATTCCCGGATCCACCGGATTGAGCGGGCCAGTCTCTCCTGGCAGGAAACCCAATACGGACTCTTTCAGACCTCTGGCATCTCGGCCACTTTCACCTCCGGGGAGGTCTCTTTCTTGTTTTCGGTGGTGGCCCGAGACCAGGGTGAAGAACGAAGCGCTTGGGAATGGCAAAGCGCCACCAGTTTAGAGGCCCTAGATCTTAAAGCCTTGGCCCGCAAGGCGGCCTTTAAGGCTGCCAACCTCCTTTCAGCCCGCCCCCGAAGCTCCTTTAAGGCCGCGGTCCTCTTTCCCCCGATGGTGGCGGTCTCTCTTCTCCATACTTTAAGCGCTTCTTTTAGCGGAGAAGAGGTGGCCAAAGGTCGCTCTCAGCTTGCCGACAAGCTAGGAAAAAAGGTCTTTTCTCCTTGGGTCACCCTGATAGACGATGGCCTTCTCCCCCAAGGCTTAGAGACCAGACCCTTTGATGACGAAGGGGTGGCCCAGCAAAAGACCCTTTTGGTAGATGAAGGCCGGATTACGGCCTTTTTATACGACACTCTGTGGGGAGGAAGGGCCGGAAGAAGTTCCACCGGAAACGCCCGCCGGCCTTCTTTCAAGAGTTTGCCGGCGGTGGCTCCCACCAACTTCTATCTGGCCCCGGAAAAAGGAGTCCCCCCCGCCGAACTTCGTTCCGGAAAAGTTTTTGAGGTCTATGAAATGCTCGGCTGGCATACTACGGATCCGGTCTCCGGGGACTTTTCGGTGGGAATCTCCGGGATCCTTCACCAAAACGGGACCCAAGAACCCCTGGCCGGCATGGCCCTTTCGGGAAACCTCTTCCAGCTTTTGACTCGGATAGAGGCCTTGGGAGAGGACCTCACCTTTTACGGGGGCCTGGGAAGCCCTTCCCTCTTGGTGGGAGAGCTTGACCTTTCCGGCCCTAGCCTTGCGTAATAAGGCCAAAGTATTACCTTAAGAAAGGCCCAAAGAAAGGGGGCTCAAAAAGTTTTAAGGGTAAGGGAAGACTATGGGGTTGTTTACCAAGGTGGCCGCTAAGATTGTAGGCACTAAAAACGAACGCGAACTCAAAAAGATTCGGCCTTTGGTGGACCGTATCAACGCCTTAGAGCCGGAGATACGCAAACTCTCTGACGCTCAACTAGCAGCCAAAACTTCAGAGTTTAAGGAAAGGTTGGCCCAGGGGGCCAGCCTAGACGATCTCCTCCCTGAGGCCTTTGCAGTGGTAAGAGAGGCCGGGCGGCGGGTCCTAGGGATGAGACATTTTGACGTCCAGCTTATGGGAGGCATCGTCCTCCACCAGGGAAAGATCGCCGAAATGAAAACCGGGGAGGGAAAGACCCTGGTGGCTACTCTTCCCGCCTATCTCAACGCCTTGACCGGGAAAGGGGTCCACATCGTTACTGTTAACGACTACCTGGCCCGCCGGGATGCGGAATGGATGGGGGCCATCTATAAGTTCCTGGGACTTACGGTGGGGGTGATCGTCTCCGGGATGGAAGATGCCGAACGGAAAAAAGCCTACGCCTGCGACATCACTTACGGCACCAATAACGAGTTTGGCTTTGACTATCTCCGGGACAACATGAAGTATTCTCTGGAGGATATGGTCCAGCGGGGGCATTATTACGCCATCGTGGACGAGGTGGATTCCATCCTCATCGACGAGGCCCGGACCCCGCTTATCATCTCCGGCCCTTCGGAAGAATCTACGGCCCTTTACTATGAAATAGACAAACTGGTGCGTCAGCTACAAAGAGACCACCATTTCACCATTGAAGAAAAGACCAAGACCGTGGTCCTTACCGAAGAAGGGGTGGCGGAAGTAGAACGCCTTTTAGGTATCCCCAACCTCTATGATCCTCGGCATGTAAACCTGGTCCACCACATCCAGCAGGCCCTCCGGGCCCATCACCTCTTTCATCGGGACGTAGACTATATTGTAAAAGACGGCAAAGTGGTAATTGTGGACGAATTCACCGGACGTCTCATGCCAGGGCGCCGTTGGTCCGACGGATTGCACCAGGCCATCGAGGCCAAAGAAGGAGTGCGCATCGAGGAGGAAAATCAGACCCTGGCCTCTATTACCTTCCAGAACTATTTCCGGATGTACGAGAAACTGGCTGGCATGACCGGCACCGCCGAGACCGAAGCGGCGGAGTTTAAAGAAATTTATGATTTAGACGTGGTAGTGGTTCCCACCCATAAGCCCATGATCCGGGTTGACCATCCCGACGTGGTCTATCGCACCGAACGGGAAAAATTCGAGGCCGTGGTTAAGGAAATCGAAGAACTCCATCGAGAGGGGCGACCGGTCCTGGTGGGCACCACCAGCATTGAAAAGAGCGAGCGTCTCTCTAAGATGCTGAAACGCAAAAAGATCCCTCACCAGGTCTTAAACGCCAAGTATCACGAACGAGAAGCCGCCATCATCGCCCAAGCCGGGCGCCCTTACGCCGTGACCATCGCCACTAATATGGCCGGCCGAGGGGTGGACATCCTTCTGGGAGGCAATCCCGAAGGGCTGGCCCGGGAAGAGATGCTCCGGGAAGGGATTGAACCTTCTGAAATAGACGAGCGGGCCTGGCATGAGGCCCTCAACCTGGCTCGGGAGGGCAAGGACCCCACCCAAAAGTATCCCGAACGCTGGGCTGAGATCCTCTATGAGAAGGTACAACAGTGTCAAAAAGATTACGAGAAGGTCAAGGCCCTAGGAGGCCTTCACATCATAGGCACCGAACGACACGAATCGCGGCGGATTGACAACCAGCTCCGGGGAAGGGCTGGGCGCCAGGGAGATCCGGGCTCCTCTCGTTTTTACCTCTCCCTAGAAGACGATCTTTTAAGACTTTTCGGTTCGGATCGGATCAAGGGGCTCATGGACAAGCTGGGGATGGAGGAGGGCGAGCCCATTGAACATCCCTGGTTAAGCAAGGCCATTGAGCAGGCCCAAAAGAAGGTGGAGGCCCATAATTTCGAGATTCGGAAGCATCTCCTGGAATACGACGATGTCATGAACCTCCAGCGGGAGACCATCTATAAACAGCGCCGGGAGATCCTGGACAGCGAGTCGGTCAAGGACTGGATCCAAGACATGATGGCCGAGGTCTGCGAGGAAATCGTGGCGGAATTTGAAGAAGAAAAGACCCCGCCCTCTGAGTGGGATCTTAAGGCCCTGGCGGAAAGATTCCGGGGGATCTTTGGTTTCACCCCCGAGCTTGAGAAAAAATTTGAGACCCCGAAGGATCTTCTTGAAGACCTCAAAAGTCAGGCCCGGACCGCTTACCAGCAGAAGGAAGAGGAGATGGGGGCCGAGCTCCTGCGGCACCTGGAAAAGATGTTCCTCTTGCAAACCATCGACACCCTCTGGAAAGACCACCTCCTTACTATGGATCACCTCCGGGAAAGCGTGGGGCTTCGGGGTTATGGCCAAAAGGATCCCCTTCAGGAATACAAACGCGAGGCTTACGAACTCTTCCAAGATCTCCTGGAACGGATCAAAGAGCAGACCCTGGCCTACCTCTACCGGGTCCAGATCGTGCGGGAAGACGAGGTCCGGCGTCTAGAAGAGGAACAACGCCGTCGGGAACGAAGGTTGATCTTTGGCCGGGGGGAAGGAGAAGCCGCCGAGCGCCCCCGGCAGGAACCGGTCCGCCGACAAAAGATTGGACGCAACGCCCCTTGTCCCTGCGGGAGCGGCAAAAAATACAAGAAATGTTGCGGTCGGCGGGAGGCCCAGGCTGCAGCCGCCTAAGATGCGACCGCTGGAGATCGCCCAAAAAGTCCTTGAGATCGAGATCGAAGGCCTGGAGCACGTCCTTGAAAAACTGGCCTCCCCCTTTGAAGAAGCCGTAAACCTCATCTTATCTACCCGAGGGCGGGTAGTGGTAACCGGTCTGGGAAAAAGCGGCCTCATTGGCCGTAAGATCTCCGCCACCCTCTCTTCCACCGGCACCCCTTCTTTTTTTCTTCACCCGGCCGAGGCCCTCCATGGCGACTTGGGGATGGTCACCCGGGAAGACGTCCTCCTGGCCCTTTCCAATTCGGGAAAAACGGAAGAGGTCAACCTCATCGCCTCGGTCCTCAAAAGGCGAGGACTCAAAATCATCGCCTTTACCGGTAAGACCGATTCCCCTTTGGGACATTTGGCCGATATCGTGATCGATGTTGGAGTCCCCCGGGAGGCCTGTCCTTTAGACCTGGCCCCTACGGCCAGCACCACCGCGGCCCTGGCCGTAGGGGACGCCCTGGCCGTGGCTTTGGCCGAAAGCCGGGGCTTTAGCGCCGAGGACTTTCAACAGAACCATCCTGGGGGCACCCTAGGGGAAAGGCTTAAAGTGCGGGTCTCTCAGATCATGCTTACCGGTGACAGGATCCCCCTCACTTATACCGGCACCCCCATGCCCCAGGCCTTAAAAGAGATGGACCGCAAGCGTCTGGGCTGCGTCTTGGTCTTAGACCAAGGGAATCGTCTTCAAGGGATCATCACCGACGGAGACCTCCGAAGGGCCTTGGTCCGGCATAAAAATATCGAGGGCCTAATGGTGGACGAGGTCATGACCCGGGGGCCCAAGAGGATCGAAAAGGACCGCCTGGCCTCAGAGGCCTTAGATCTCATGGAAAGACACCTGATCACCGTCCTCCCGGTCATTGATTCCGACGAAAGGTTAGTGGGAATCTTACATCTGCATGACATCTTAGGCAAAGGAAACTTTAAATTCACCCTTTAAAACAAGGCCAGACTTTGAAAGGACTATCGGGACTTTTTCATTTCGATTTCGCGTCTTATGACGTAACGAATGATTTCTTCGCGGATCTTGTCCGAAATGATAAATTTCACTCCTAAAATTGTCTTGTTTCCTGAAAGGTCTTGCAGACGCCTGATTTCTCCTTTGGGAATCTCGATGGTCCCGAAGTCTTCAACGCTGGTGAGCTTAAGTTCCAATACAATATCTTCCACTATTTTGCCGGGGACGAACTGGTCTTTCTCGGTAATGATGACCGCCGTTCCCCCGGCGCTTATATCCTTGATCTCTCCCTGGTAGAGTCGGTCTTGGTATCGGAAGGAGGCCTTGGAGCCCGGAGGCACCGAAACGCGGTAATATTCCCGGCGCTCTAACCTAAAAATCTCTTCGGGCTTGGAAGTATAAATGACCTTATTTTCTAGGTCTTCCGCTAAGATCCGGACCCGGAAAAAATATTCTATATTGCGGTCGTCTCGATATATGACCCGGGCGGTCTTGAGCCCCTTTCTCCAGGGGCGGGGCAAATCAAAGGCCAGCTCCTCTTTTCCCACTTTAAGAAGAACCGTAGGCCCCGAACGGAAACCCGACCCCACAAACACCACCCAGTAGCCCATCTCTTCCAGCTCTTTGAGGATGATCTCCAGATAGGCCGGATCCCGATTGACCTCGTAGCCGCTCTCCCAGGGTTCCCACATCAGGCCTTGGCCTCCGCCCAGTTTTTCCCCCAAGCCAGATGGACCTCAAGGGGGACCTCCAGGGGATATACCTCTTCCATGACCTTCCGCACCAAGGGGGCAGTCTGTTCCAATTCCTCTTCAGGTACTTCTAAAAGTAGTTCGTCATGGACCTGCAAAAGCAACCGACTCCTTAAACCCTGCTTACGTAAAGCCTGATCCAGCCTCAGCATAGCCAGCTTAATGATATCGGCTCCGGAACCCTGAATAGGGGTGTTGATGGCGGTGCGTTCAGCAAATTCCCGGACGGCCCTTTCCCGGCTATGAATGTCAGGGATAGGCCGGCGGCGCCCCAAAAGAGTGGTCACAAAACCCTGCTCCCGAGCCTGTGCGACCATCTTTTCCATGTAGCGGCGGACCCCAGGGTAACGTTCAAAGTACCGCTCGATGAAGGCCTTGGCCTGTTTGAGATCGATCCCTAGCTCCTTAGAAAGACCGTAGGGACTCATACCATAGGCAATACCAAAATTGATGACCTTCGCCAAGCGCCGCATCTCTGGGGTAACCTCTAAAGGAGCTACGCCAAAGACCTCCGAAGCGCAGGCGGTGTGAATATCCCGCCCCTCCTGGAAGGCCTGCTTGAGGTTTTCGTCTCCCGAAAAATGGGCCAAGAGACGGAGTTCGATCTGAGAGTAGTCTGCCGAGAGCAAAAGCCAGCCCTCTTCCGCCACAAAGGCCTTCCGGATGGCCTCCCCCTCCTCGCCCTTTACAGGAATGTTCTGGAGGTTGGGGTCTGAAGAAGAAAGTCGTCCGGTGGCGGTGCCGGTCTGATGAAAAGTAGTGTGCACCCGGCCGGTGGAAGGGTTAATCATCCGGGGTAAAGGTTCCACATAAGTGGAGAGCAGCTTATAAAGGGCTCGATAACGCAAGACCTTGGCCGGCAAAGGATGAAGTGAGGCTAGTTCTGAAAGAACCTCCACATCGGTGGAAAAACCCGTCCCCTTAGGGGTCTTCTTGCCTCTGGGAAGCCCCAGTTTTTCAAAAAGAATCCGGGACAAAGCCCTTCCTGAACGGAGGTTGAAAGGCTCCCCGGCCAAAAGGAAGATCTCGGCCTCCAGCCCCTTGAGGGCCTCTTTTAAATCTTCAGCCAGCTGGCGAAGGTAGGGGACATCAATCTTAATGCCAGTCTTCTCCATGCGGTAGAGGACCTTGCTTAAGGGGAGCTCTAGCTCGAAATAGAGTCGTTCTAAGGCCTTGGCCTTTAGTTCCGGGCGAAATAAAGGATAAAATTCTTGTAAAGCCAGGGCCCGGGCCGCGGCCCCTAGCCCCGGAGGGAGGGAAGAGAGCCGAAGCCCTAGATATTCTTCGGCCAGATCCTCCAGGCTGTAACTCCTTTTGGTGGGTTCTAAGATCCAGGCCACCAGTTTTACGTCGAACACCTCTCCGGCCGGCTCCCAATTCCCGTTAAGAAAGTGATAACAGTCCTTGAGATCGTAAAAGATCTTCGTTTCAGGAACTAAAGAAGCTAGAAAATCTTTCACCCGGGAAAGTCTTTGTAGGGGTAAGGCGTATCACTTCTCCGGAGTGGCCAACCCCAGGGCTTTTATTTGAAGGGTCCCAAAGAGCCCCGAATTTTTTTCTAACCAAAAGGCCACCTGCGGGGCTTCTTTCACGACCTTCGGTATCTCAGAGGCCTGCTCCAGCTTCTCTGGAGCAATTTCCCTTTCAGGGGGCAACTCCGCCAGGAGCTTTTTGAATTCGAGCTTTCGAAAAAGGGCCCGCAGACGAGACCAATCGGGAGCCCTCAGGCGGTAACTTTCAAGATCTTCCGGCACCGGAGCGGCGGTCTCCAAAGTTATAAGCTGGCGGGAAATCCGCGCTGCCTCCCGGCCCTCTTCTAAAAGCTTGCGCACCCGGGGAGGGGTGACCTCCGAAAGGCGCTCATAAAGGGCCTCCACCGAACCGAAGGCCTGTATGAGCCTTAGGGCCGTTTTCTCCCCGATCCCTTTCACCCCCGGGATATTGTCACTGGCGTCTCCGGCCAGGGCCCTTACTTCGGGAATCTTTTCCGGGGGCAGACCGTAACGTTCTTCCACCACTTGAGGGGTGATCATCTTCTCCCGCAAAGGATCCCAGAGATAGATCCGATCGCTCACCAGAGGGAGGAGATCCTTGTCCCCGGCAATGATAACCATGGGATTGAGGAACCGGGAGGCCACCGAAGCGATAAGGTCGTCGGCCTCATACCCCGGTTCGCTCAAGACCGGCAGCCCCAAAGCCTCGGCTATTTCCCGAATGTAAGGAAGCTGGACCACCAGGTCTTCCGGCATGGGAGGGCGGGTGGCTTTGTATTCCTCGTAGGCCTGATGCCGAAAGGTAGGGGCCTTTTCGTCCAAACAGAGGGCCAGATACTGGGGGCTGAAATCCCGTAAGACCTTAAGAATCATCCGCGTGAAGACAAAAATGGCCTTGGTGGGAAGCCCCCAGGAGGTGGAAAGATACTCTCTTACGGCAAAATGGGCCCGATAGATGAAAGAGGTGCCGTCAATGAGATAAAGGACCGGGCCCGAACCACCTTTAGGCAAAACGATTGAGGATCCAGGTGACGATTTCACTTTTGAGATTCATTTCCTCTTCCGGGGTCCTAAGGGTGAGCCACCGCAGGATCCACTTCTGGAGACGGTTGAGATGGGTCTTGTTAAGTTTGGGACCGTAGACCATCTCCAAGGCCTGCAGATACCAGAGAAATATGGCATGAAGCGGCATATAACGATATTCCAAGGTCAGAGGGTAAAGGGCCTCGTAAAAGGCCCGGTTTAAAAACTTTTTGTCCGGTTCGCTGGTGAATTTTCGAATGGTAAGACGCGAGACCCGCCCTTCCTCAGGAGAAGGGGCCTCTTGGGCCTGAAGATAAGCCAAGTTACTTTGTAAGAGGTCCAGTCGATCCTGATGCTGACGAATCAGGGTTTCCTGCAGGGCTATCAAGGCCAAGGGATTTTCCCTTTCGCGATAATACTTGGCAAGCTTCTGTCTCAAGACTGATTTTCGGCTTCGGCCACCCATACCTAACTCCTCTAAAGTCTTTTCTACAAAAAAACACAATTTAGGCCTTTCGGCAAGGAGTTCTCCAGAAAAAGGCTCTTTTCTAGGGGACTTGAACCCTAAAATAGACCCTCAAAGGGAAAGGCTTCAAAGAAATCTAAAAAACAAGAGCGGGCGGGGCCCTCGGGGAAGCTCTAACCGAAAGACCGCCTCTAGCGGCAGTTCCCATTCCGAGCCCCGGGGTTCCACCTCCTTTCGCCAAAGGTAAAAGGCCATGGCCGGGGGAGAAAGCAAAGCCCGGGCATGACGGGTAAACTTGGCCACCGAACCATATCCCCGAGACACCACCACCGAAAAACGCTCCTCCGGCCATTCCGAACCCAGATGACATTGCCGGACCCTTATGCCGGAAAGGGAAAGCTCGGCTATGATCTCTTCCAAGAAGATCGTCCGGGGAGCAAAGGCCTCGAAAAGGGTGACCTCCAAATCTGGGCGTACTAGTTTTAAGACCATTCCGGGGATGCCCCCGCCACTTCCCAGATCCGCCAAGCGCAAGGGACCGGAAGGGATAACAGAAGCCAATATCAAGGCCTCTAGGACCGCGGAATCCAGATACTCTTCCGGGGAAGAATGGGCCGTAAGATTTAAGGTTGGGCCGGCCTGAACTAGGGCCTTAAGATACCACCAAAGCCGATCCCAGAAGATCTCCAAAGAAAAAGGAAGGCCGTATTCCTTGAGCCGGGCCTCAAGCAAGGCCCGGGCCCTTTCCCGCTCCGCCATTAGCCTTTCTGTTTGAGGCTTGCCGCAATAAAAGAGGCAAAAAGAGGATGAGGCTCCATGGGCCGGGAACGGAACTCCGGATGAAACTGACAGCCTACAAACCAGGGGTGATCCGAAAGTTCTACGATCTCCACCAGCTCTCCATCGGGAGAAAGCCCGGCGATCTTAAGGCCCTTTTCCGTAAGCTTCTCCCGATACTGGTTGTTGAACTCGTAACGGTGGCGGTGCCTCTCAAAGACTTCTTCTTGCTGGTAGGCTTGGTAAGAGATGGTGTCCGGTACCAGGCGACAGGGATAGGCCCCGAGACGCATGGTGCCCCCTTTGTCGCACTTCTCGTCTCGGACCTCCACCCGCTGGGTGCGATAATTGAACCACTCGCGCATGAGATAGATTACGGGATGGGGGGTGTCGGGATCAAACTCCGTGGAATTGGCCCCGGAAAGCCCGGCTACATTCCGGGCAAACTCTACTACGGCAAGTTGCATCCCCAGACAGATCCCGAAAAAGGGTATCCCTTTTTCCCGGGCGTAGCGGATGGCTTCCATCTTGCCCTCGGCCCCCCGATAACCGAAACCCCCGGGAATCAACACCCCCTGGGCCCCGGAAAGTTTCTCCGCCACGTTCTCCCGGGTGAGCTCGTCAGCACTCACGTACAGGATGTTTACCCGGCAATCGTTGGCCAGCCCCCCATGAACCAGGGCCTCATGCAAAGATTTATAGGAATCCTTAAGATCCACGTATTTGCCCACCACCGCAATGGTGACCTCTTCCCGGGGGTTCTTGTAGCGCTGGACCAGGTCTTCCCAGGCCGAAAGATCCGGCTCCCGAGTCCAGATATTTAAGAGCTCGATGATTTTTTCATCCAGTCCCTCCTGATGAAAGATAAGAGGGATCTCATAAATGCAATTTACGTCTTTGGCTGTAATAACGGCGTCTTCCTCCACGTTACAGAAAAGGGCGATCTTTTTCTTCACCTCCGGGGGCAAAAACCGTTCGGTGCGGCAGAGGAGGATATCCGGCTGGATACCGATAGCCCGTAGCTCTTTGACGCTATGTTGGGTGGGTTTGGTCTTGAGCTCTCCTGCGGCCTTGATGTAAGGCACGTAAGTGAGGTGAATGTAAAGGGTGTTCTCCCTTCCCAGGTCATAGCGGAGCTGCCTTATGGCTTCCAGAAAAGGAAGACTCTCTATATCCCCCACTGTGCCTCCCACCTCGATGATGGCCACATCCACTTCGCTTCCGGCGAGCTGCACGATGGCGGCCTTGATCTCGTCGGTCACGTGAGGGATGATTTGAACGGTGCCTCCGAGGTAATCCCCCCGTCTTTCCTTGGTAATTACCGAGTGGTATATCTTGCCAGAAGTATAATTGTTCTTGCGCCCCATTTTGGCCGCGGTAAAACGCTCGTAGTGACCTAGATCGAGATCGGTCTCCGCCCCGTCGTCGGTGACGTAAACCTCCCCATGCTGCAAGGGGTTCATCGTCCCGGGATCCACGTTGATGTAAGGATCGAGTTTCTGGAAGGTGACCCTAAGGCCACGGGCCTCAAGAAGGGCCCCGATAGAGGCCGAAGCTAGGCCCTTTCCCAGGGAAGACAGCACCCCGCCGGTGACAAAAATGAACTTGGTATGAAAACCCTTTTTACTTTTAGCCCGCATGATTACTCCTTTCTTTCAAAAGAGAGTTTGGTTTCTCCATAAATAGCCCCAGACTTCACCCCACGCAATTTTAAGGCTACCAGCTCCTCCAAATCTAATCCTCCCAGAGAACGAACCAAAACCGTCCCCCGGATCTTGCCGGCGGTTTTCCCGACCCCCCCTTTAAAATATAAAAGGACGTAATTTTCTTCCGGCGGCTTCGCGGCCAGCCGAACTTTAAGGATAGTCTCTTGATCCTGAGCCCAAAACTGAGCCTTTCCAATGGTCTGGCCCTGAGGACTCTTTAGGAGGTATTCCGCCACTAAAGTCTTTTGACCCTTTTCTTTGTAATAACGGGCCCAGATGAAGGCCATGATCAGAAAGACCAAAAAAACGATATTCCAGAGAGGACTCCGATTCCGCATGAAACTTTGCCGAGGCACTGATCTTGGGGTATTTTAGCTTAAAACTCAAAACGGAGGAAGGGTTGGAAGAACCAGTCTTTGATCCTAGAGAATTGCGTCTAGAAGACGAATTCCGGTTCGCTTGTTATCCTGGCATAAGCTGTTTCAACCGGTGTTGTTACGATGTGCATCTGGTGCTTTCCCCTTATGACTTTTTGCGTTTGAGAAGGGCCCTGGGACTATCCCCACAGGAATTCCTGGACCGGTATGGAGAGGCCTATATTGGGGAGGTTACCCAGCTTCCTGTGGTCTCCGTGCCCATGAACCCCCATGACTTTGCCTGTCCCTTTTTAAAGTCTGAGGGCTGCAGCGTGTATCCGGATCGACCTTCAGCCTGCCGCACCTATCCCTTGGCCCGTTTTTTAAAAGAAGACCCCGAGACTGGAGAGCCTCTGGAGATTTATCGCATTATTCGAGAAACCCAGTGTAAGGGCCACTATGAAAAACGATCCCTCAAAGTGAAGGAATTTCTCACCGAACAAGGGCTCCTAGAATATCACCACTATAACGATCTTTTTGGAAAGGTAGTGGCCCGACGCCAAAAACACGCCGAAGCCCCCCTTACCGGCGACCAGCTGGACCTGATCTTTATAGCCTTATATGATCTTCCCCGCTTTCGAGAGCTGGCCCCAGAGCTGGGACTGCCGCCCTTGGAAGACCTTTCCGAAGAAAAGATCTTAGAGCGTGGAATCGAGTTCGTCCTAGAAAAGGTCTTGGTTTTCGATTAAGACTTTCGGGGCTGGTAAGTACATAAGGGTTCTTCTTCCAGATAATCTCCGGTAGCCTCGTAGGCCCGAGCCCGACACCCTCCGCAGACCCGGATGTACTCGCACCGTCCGCATTTTCCCTTGTAGTTCTTAAAATCTCGGAGTTTATTAAAGACCTCGGAGTGCCACCACACCTCAGGGAAGGACTGCTGGCGGAGGTTTCCACATTCTATCTCTAAGTAGCCGCAAGTCTGAACGATTCCGGTATGGGAGATGAAACAGAACCCCGTACCGGCAAGACACCCCCGGGTCACGGCGTCAAGCCCGAAGGTCTCCATGGTTACCGGTTTGCCCTCGGCCCGGGCCCGTTCCCGAAGGATCCGGTAGTAATGCGGGGCGCAGGTGGCCTTGAGGTGAAGCCCTGCGGTCTCCCTTTGGTCATAGAACCAATGCAGGGTCTTTTCGTACACCTCAGGCGGAAGACTCTCCTCGGCCAGTTCCTTTCCCCGGCCTACAGGAACTAGCAGAAAAATGTGGTGCGCCACCGCTCCGAGCTTTTTGGCCAGCTCGTGGACTTTAGGTAGCTCCTCAAGGTTTTTGGCCGTAACCGTGGTGTTGATCTGGAAGGGAATGCCCACCTTCTTGAGGATTTCTATTCCTTTGAGAGCCCCTTCGAAAGCTCCGGGCATCTTCCGGAAATCGTCGTGGGCCTCGGGACTGGCCCCATCGAGACTTATACTGGCCCGGGCGATTCCGGCCTCCTTTAATTTCCGGGCTAAATCCTCCGTGAGAAGGGTGCCGTTGGTGGCCAGCACCGGGCGCAGACCCAGCTCTTTCGCACGCCTCGTTAGTTCAAGAAGGTCGTCGCGGAGAAGAGGTTCACCGCCGGTAAGGATGATGATGGGTTTGGCCACTTGAGAGATCTCTTCGAGAATACGCAAACACTCCTCGGTGGTAAGCTCGCCCTCGTAAGGACCACGGGAGGCTGCAGCCCGGCAGTGCACGCAATCCAGATTGCACGACCGCGTAAGCTCCCAAGCGATAAGTCGAGGCACAAACTGCGGACCTTCCTTTTGGGCGTGAGGATGCATTCAGACCTCCTAGGACGTGATTTTTAATACCTGGACCGAGTCTCCTACTCTCAAGATCCCTCCCTTTATCACGCGGGTGAAAATGCCCCGGTTGCGCATCTCACAGCGACCCACCCGCTGGAAGATGGCACATCCGGTATGGCACTTCTTGCCGATCTGCGTCACTTCAAAAAGGCACTCTCCAGCAGAGATCCTGTCTCCAACTTCTACTTCCGATAGATCAAGATCGACAGTTACGTTTTCCGCAAGCTCACCAGGGCGGATCTCGCGCCCGATGAGCTCCTGCATGTATTCCAGAGTAGCCGTATCGAGAAAACTCACCTGCCGGTGCCAAGAGCCGCCGTGGGCATCGCCTTCCACCCCATAGCCTTCAACAATCTTTACCTCGGGGACGTTTTCCTTGGGCACCCCCTTTTTACGACTCACAGAAAGGGCCACCACCTTGCCCTGCATAATCTAACCTCCCACAAAGATCCTTCCAAAATCAAGTTTTATCTCACAATGAGATAGATCAAAACGCACCTTTTCATTTTTGACCCGTTTAAAAAGGCTATAGCGTCCGCGGGAAAGCACATAAACCTCCGCCTCCCAGGCGAGGTAATCCCGATAGGTATAGCGGGGAAGCTTTTCCGCAGAAAGGACCATAAATTTAATTTAATCTCCTTTTACGAAATTCACCAGGCGGCCCACGCCCTCCACCTCGATCTCCACCACATCTCCGGGAGAAAGGGGACCTACCCCGGGTGGAGTGCCGGTGGCGATCACGTCTCCGGGATAAAGGGTCAGCACGTGCGAGATGAAGCTCACCAGTTCATAGACGGGAAAGATGAGTTTTTCCGTAGAAGAGTCCTGGACGAGTTCTCCGTTGAGATAGGCCCGAATCCTTACCGCCTGTGGATCGAGATCGGTTTCGATCCAGGGGCCGATAGGGGCGAAGGTGTCAAAACTCTTGGCCCGGGTCCACTGGCCATCTTTGCGCTGGAGATCGCGGGCGGTGACATCGTTGAAGCAGGTGTAACCCAAGATATACTCCCTGGCGGAAACGGGAGAAACCTTCCGGGCAGTCTTCCCTATCACTACCGCAAGTTCGGCCTCGTAGTCCACCCGCCCCGCTCCGGAAGGCAAACGAATATGATCTTCAGGGCCGATCACCGCCGATGGGGGTTTTAGGAAGATCAGAGGCTCTTCCGGAATTTCCATGCCCAGTTCTTCGGCGTGATCTCTGTAGTTTAGTCCCACAGCCACGATCTTGGTGGGCACCGTGGGAGCCAGAAGTTTAACCTCGGTAATCTCAACCCCTTCGGAAGGAAGGAAAGAACGAGCCCCAGAGAGGGGCCAGACCTTAGAGCCTTCCAATCTCCCCCACCCTTCTTGATTTTGCCAACGGAAACGAAGGATCTTCATTCCCTTTCTCCTTTGAGGAAGGCTGTAAAATTGATAAAGTATCTCAAAATCGGATGCTCGTTCAGGGCTAAAACTTCGAGAAGACTTAAAGATGTTAGAAAGCTGGTCCCACGTCTTGACCTATCCTTTGGTAAAGCTGGGGGAGACCTCTTTCACCTTGGCTGGGCTCCTCAAATTTTTTCTTATCCTGGGTCTGGGAATTTTTCTCCTGCGTTATGTCCGCCGCAAATTAGAAAAATTTCTAGTGGGACGCTTTCATTTAACGGCCAGTGTGGTCAACTCTCTAGTAACCCTCTTTTATTATGCCTTCTTGGTGGTGATCCTCTTGGTGGCTCTATCCAGTGCCGGACTCAACCTGACCCAGGTGGGCATAGTCTTGGGCGCCCTTGGCGTGGGAATAGGTTTTGGGCTCCAAACCATCACCAGCAATTTTATTTCCGGTATCATCCTCCTTACCGAAGGCAGCCTTCGGGTGGGGGATCTAGTGGAATTGGAAGACGGGACCTTGGGCGTAGTCAAAAAGATCGCCATGCGCTCCACCATCTTGCGGACCTTTGACGGCCAAGATCTCATCGTTCCCAACTCGGAATTCATCTCCAAACGGATCTCCACTTGGACCTACGAGGATGACTGGCGACGACTACACCTACCCTTTGGAGTAGCCTATGGCAGCTCGCCCTCAAAAGTAAAAGAGACCATACTAAAGGCCGCCCAAAGGTTAGAGACTACGGAAATAGACCCCGAACACCCTTTAGAAGTATGGTTCGAAGGTTTTGGGGACAGCGCCTTAAACTTCGCTCTTTCGGTATGGATCAGACAGTCCAAACACCAAAAGCCCCTAGCCCGAATCAAAAGCGACTACTACTATGCTATCCATGAGGCCCTGCTTGAAGCCGGAATTGAAATCCCCTTCCCTCAACGGGATCTGCATTTACGGACCATAAGCCCCCAAATCTTAGCCACATTAAAACCCCCTTCTGGAGGCTCCCATGTTTAAAAACTACTTTGAGCGCGTGGAACAGGCCCGCCAATATTTAGCCTCCCATCTACCAGAAGTTCCCGAGATACTACTTATTCTGGGGACCGGGCTCTCGGGGGTAGGAGAAAGGATAGAAAGGGAAGTGGCCATCCCTTACCGGGAGATACCCTCGTTTCCGGTCTCTACGGTAGAGAGTCATGCCGGCGAGCTGGTGATAGGGCGGTTTGCCGGCCGCAAAGTAGCGGCCTTCAGGGGAAGATTTCACTACTACGAGGGGTATTCCACCCGAGAGCTCACCCTGCCCCTTCGGGTGATGAGCCTTCTTGGGGCTCGGATCTTGATCGTCTCAAACGCCGCTGGAGGCCTTAATCTGAATTTTCGCCCCGGAGACCTCATGCTCATCCGGGACCATATTAATCTCATCCCTGACAATCCCCTGCGGGGGCCTAACCGGGAGGACTGGGGGCCTCGTTTTCCAGATCTATCAGAGGCTTACAGTCGAAGGCTCCGCGAGCTCTTTTGGCAGACCGCCCGGGAGCTCGGAGAGGAGATCCAAGAGGGGGTCTACGTAGCGGTTCCCGGACCGAGCCTTGAGACTCCGGCTGAAACCCGGTTTCTACGTCTCATCGGGGCCGACGCCGTAGGGATGTCCACCGTGCCAGAGGTAATCGTAGCCGTGCACGCCGGCATGGAAGTCTTGGGGGTCTCGGTGATCGCCAACGTGAACGATCCGGACCACTTTAAACCTATCCTTCTTGAGGAAGTCATCGCCCAGGCCCAGGCCGCCGAGGCCCGTTTGACGCGCCTCATCGAGGGGTTTATAGAAAAATTATGAAGAAAAGAAAACTCCAAAAATTATCCGATCTTCTGGGTGATTTTTCAAAAATCGTCATGGGTGGAATGTTAGTAGGAGGCATTTTAAATAAAGCACCTTTGACTATTTTATGTGGTGGAACGGTGGTATGGTTGATTTTGACCATGTCTTCTATTCTTTTGACTCCGGAGGAAGAAAATGAATGATCTTTTCTGGACTTATGTTTTCATTGGCTTGGGAGGGATGATTTTGGTTCTTTACGGTTTATATCTGAAACACAAAGGAGCCCGGGAAGGATAATTGGCAGAACTACTAATCAATTACGCCCCATATGAGACGCGGGTGGCCTTGGTGGAAGGGGGCCAGCTGGTGGAGTTTTATGTAGAGCGCCCGCGGGAAAGGGGGGTGGTGGGCAATATCTATAAAGGACGGGTGGTGCGAGTCCTTCCGGGAATGAAGGCCGCCTTTGTAGATATTGGTCTTTCCCGAACGGCCTTTCTCTTTGGAGGAGACTTCCTGCCGGTCCTAGAAGGAGAAGAGATCTTCGGGGAGGATAAGATCCTTCCCGAAAAGAGCCTCTGCGAGGTCCTCAAAGAAGGGCAAGAGATCCTGGTCCAGGTGATAAAAGAACCGGTGGGGAGCAAAGGAGCCCGTATTTCTACCAACATTACTCTGCCAGGACATTATTTAGTTTACCTACCCTATCTAAGCCACATTGGGGTCTCCCGGAAGATCAAAAATGAAACCGAAAGGGAACGCCTCAAAGCCCTAATAGAGGAATTACGCCCGCCAGGCACCGGCTGGATCGTGCGCACCGCGGCCGAGGGGGTCACTGCGAAAGAGATCCGGCCTGAGATAGAATTTTTGCACTCTTTATGGCAAGAGATCGCCAGTCAGGCGGAACAGGCTAGGGCCCCGGCTTTGGTTTATGAAGATTTAGATGCCAGCTTGCGGGCGGTACGCGATCTTTTCACCAAGGAAGTTTCCTCGGTAGTCATTGACGACCGCCAAGGTTATCAAAAGATCCTTTCTTTTCTGGCCCGGGCCGCCCCTCATCTCAGAGGTTGTGTAAGGCTGCATGAAGGTCCCCGTGGGCTCTTTGAAACCTATGGTCTGGACGTGGATCCTAAAAAACTTTTGGCCCGTAAGGTTTGGCTAAAGTCTGGAGGGTTTATTGTTATAGAACCCTGCGAGGCCTTTACGGCCATCGATGTAAACACCGGCCGTTACGTGGGCCGCAAGGACCTAGAGGAGACCGTCTTTAAGACCAATTTGGAAGCCGCTCGAGAGATCGCCTACCAGCTTCGTTTACGCAATATCGGGGGACTAATTGTAATTGACTTTATTGATATGGAAGAGCCGGAACATCGGGAAGAGGTCTATCAGGCCCTTAAAGAGGCCCTAAAAGCTGATCGAGCCAAAAGCGCCGTCAAACCCATCTCGGACTTCGGGCTCTTAGAGATGACCCGGGAAAGACGTCGGGATTCCCTTTACGAGGCCTTGCTTGAAACCTGTCCCCATTGTGGAGGAGAAGGGCGAGTGAAAAGCCGGCGGACCTTGTGTTACGAGATTTTCCGGCGCATGGAACGCATGGGGCCGCATCTCAAAGGCAAAATTCTTGAAATCCATCTCCACCCTGATCTGGCAGAATTCTTTACCGAAGAGGCGGATTATCTAAATCGTCTCGAAAAGGATTTTCACTTCGCCCTAGAGATCTTCCCGGACAAGGAGCTAAATTTTTCGGAGTACAAA
>JALWWR010000095.1 GCA_026993045.1 Thermodesulfatator sp. | reverse complement strand
CCTATATACACTACTGCCAATACGGATTTTCTTCAACCGCTTGCCCCCAGAGGGTAAACCATAGCTCCTGGAAAAGGACCCAGAAAAACACCGTAAACGGCAAAGCAATGACCAACCCCAAGGCCCCAAAAGCGTGACCGAAGAACGAAAGGAGCAAGAGGACCAACAGAGGATGGACCTTGATGGCGTGCCCCAAAACCAAAGGGGCAATCAGAGCGTTGTCCACCAGATGAGAGAACCCCACGGCGGCAATGACCATAAGGCTCTGAACGAACGGCTCCCCCAAGATGTACACGTACAACGCTCCGCCCGTCGCTGCCAAAAACGGGCCTAAGTATGGGATCAGGTTGAGAAACCCCATAACTATGGCTAAGGTTACCGCTTCTTTCACCCCAAAAACCCACATAAACGCAAACGCCACCAGGGCGGTACTGAACGCTTCTATTAGCACCCCCTTCACATATCCTTCTAAGGTTTTCCGCAACCGGTACAGAGTGTAACGAGCCCGCTCAAAGTAGCGGTTGGGCACTCGGGCGAGCAAGTACCGTTCCAGGCTACGCCGGTCCCGCAACAGGAAAAACAAAATCACGGGGGTAAACAGCAAAAGAAACGGCAGGTGGAAGAAGAAGGTGGGGAGAAACGCCACCACCCGATCGGCCACCCAGGCAAACCCCTCGGTTAAGTAGCGGTGAAGCTCCTCCGGTCCCACAAACGAACGCACCAAGGGGAGGGCCAAAACCTCTTTCTGCAGGGAAGGGAGAAGTTGGGGGAACCGGTCCCCGATGATCCTGCCTTTCTCTATCAGTACAGGAGGTAAGAAAAGGGAAATCATAAGAAGGACCACCGTAAAGCTCACAAAGATGATCCAGATCCCGGTGATACGACGGTGCCCCCGGCTCTCCCAACTCACCAGAAACGGCTCAAACAGCAGACTCAAACCCACGGCTAAAACCAAAGTGATGGTCAGAAAGGTGAGGTAGAAAAACAGAAACAACGAGAGGGAAGCCGCCAGCAAAACCCCTCCGCAGAGGGCGAAAAACCCTTTTACCGAAGGGGTCACGGAGAGGTCCCCTCGGCCCGCAAGCGGCGGAGCTCCTCGTTGGTGTGACGCAACCGTTCTACCAGCACCTTTCCTAAGTTCCACAGAAATCGGGCTCCCAAGGAAGGGTTTCGCTCCACCAGATCCATCAGGTCTGGGCGGAAAAACCCGCCTAAACGAGTAGGCATCGTTGCCACGACAGTGGCGGATCGAGGGGCCTCATCTAAAAGGCTAAACTCGCCAAAGAAATCCCCCCTCCGCAAACGAACCAGCTCCACCTCAGTGGCGGAGCCGTAGTTGAGGACAACCCGTACCTCTCCTTGAAGGACGATATACATCCCGTATCCCGGATCCCCCTCGCGAAACACCACTTCTCCCTCTTTGTACTGGCGGTAGTGCATCAGCTCAAAGAAGATCCGCAGCTCCCGCCCGGAAAAACCGGAAAACAAAGGGACTGTCCGAAAGACCTCCCGCACCTCCTCAGCAAAAGAGGCCCGCCGGAACAGGTTTTTCCACAATGAGATACCGCTCACCCCCCTCT
>JALWWR010000094.1 GCA_026993045.1 Thermodesulfatator sp. | reverse complement strand
GCTTCCATCAGTTCTACTAGATCCGACTCTAGCCGCATGAGCAAAGGCTGGGCCTCGGGATCTCCAAACCGACAATTAAACTCCAAAACGTAAGGTCGGCCCTCCGCGATCATGAGCCCGGCGTAAAGGACCCCGAAATAAGGGATCCCTTCTTGGGCCAAGGCCTGGATGGTAGGTTTCATGATGGTTTCCATGATGATCTCGTGGAGTTCCGGAGTGACCACCGGGGCCGGGGAATAAGCCCCCATCCCCCCAGTATTGGGCCCCTGGTCCCCGTCTAAAAGGGGTTTATGGTCTTGAGAGGAAGGAAGGGGAAGGACCGTTTCTCCATCGGTAATAACCATAAAGGAGGCCTCTTCGCCTACCAGACAATCTTCAATCACCACCCGGCGGCCAGCCTCACCAAAGACCTTTTGCACCATAATCCGATCCACGGCCTCGTAGGCCTCCTCCAGGCTCCGACAAACCACCACCCCCTTGCCCGCGGCCAGACCATCAGCCTTTACCACGATGGGGGCCCCTTTTTTCGCGATAAACCGCCGGGCGGCCTCTGGATCATCGAAGACCTCAAAAGAGGCGGTGGGAATCCCATACTTGGCCAAAAGCTCCTTGGTGAAGACCTTGCTGGCTTCGATCTGAGCAGCCCGGGCCGTGGGCCCAAAGACTTTAAGCCCCCTTTCTTCAAAAAAATCTCTAAGGCCTTGGGCCAAAGGATCTTCAGGCCCTACCACCGTAAAGGAGACCTGGTTTTCCTGGGCCCAGTGGGCTAAGGCCTCAAAGTCCGTGGGCTTTATAGGAAGGCATTCACATTTAGGCTCTTGCTCAATACCAGCGTTCCCAGGTGCAGCGTAGACCTTTTCTACCTTGGGGCTTTGAGCCAATTTCCAACATAAGGCGTGTTCCCGGCCGCCTCCCCCAACTACCAAGATCTTCATCACCACCCCTCCTAGCTTAAATTTCAGGAATCTCTTCCAAACGCACTAGATCTTCGTAAGTCTCCCTTTTTCTTACCACAAAGAACCTCCCTCCGTCCACCAGGACCTCCGGGGCCCGGGGACGGGAGTTGTAATTGGAGGACATGACAAATCCGTAAGCCCCGGCGCTAAAGACTGCCAGAAGGTCCCCAGGAGAGACTGGAGGCAGGGGCCTTTCTCGGGCCAAAAAGTCGCCGCTTTCGCAGATAGGCCCGACCACATCCGCAAGCAGGACCTCTTCCCCAGGCACCTCTTTTACCGGCGCAATGCGGTGATAGGCCTGGTAGAAGGCGGGACGGATCAGATCGTTCATGCCGGCGTCCACGATGACAAAGTTTTTCCCAGCCTTTTCTTCAGCCAAAGGCGGGTTGTGTTTCACGTAAAGGACCCGGGTCACCAATATGCCGGCGTTTCCCGCAATGACGCGGCCCGGCTCTAGGATCAGAGTGCAAGGCAGGCCTTGAAGCTCCTTTTTTAAGGCCTTGGCGTATTCCGCCGGGGGTGGGGGTTCTTCTTCGCCATAAACGATCCCCAGGCCTCCCCCCAGGTCTAGGTATTGAAGCTCAATGCCCTCCTCGCAAAGGTCTTGATAGAGGGCCTTCAAGCGCTTTAAGGCCTCTACAAAGGGGGCGATTTCCGTAAGCTGCGAACCCAGATGACAGTCCAACCCTACGGCTTTAAGGTAGGGCTGTTTCCGGGCCCATTGGTAAGCCGAACGGGCCATCTCTTCCGGCAGACCAAACTTGTTTTTGCGCAGACCGGTGGAGATATAAGGATGGGTCTTGGGGTCCACGTTGGGGTTTACCCGGATGCTAAACGGGGCCACCCGCCCCAAACGCTCGGCCACCCGGGCCAAGGTCTCAAGTTCTCCTAAACTTTCTACATTAAACATTAAGATTCCGGCCTGTAAGGCCTCTTCCATTTCGATCTCGGTCTTCCCCACTCCGGAAAAGACGATCTTGGAAGCTGGAAGGCCGGCCTTTAAAGCCCGGAAGAGCTCCCCTCCAGAGACCACGTCCGCCCCGGCCCCCAAATCGCCCAAGAGTTTCAAGACCGCTAAATTGGAATTGGCCTTAACGGAATAACAGACCAGATGGGGAATATCCGCAAAGGCCTCTTCAAAGACCCTAAAATGGCGCCTTAAAGTAGCCGAAGAATAGATATAGACCGGTGTGCCCACCTCTTCCACGATGCGTCGGACGGGGACCTTCTCCGCCCAAAGTTCCCCGTGGTGGTATTGGAAGTGGTGCATCTTCCCCTCCTCAGGGTTTTACACAAAATTCCGGAGTCTTGAAACTGGGGACCAGGGTCCCGTAATAGGGAAGCAGGGCCTCTACGGCGTAACAATAACTTTCCCCTGGAATAACCGTTTCATCGTAAAAAGAGGTATCAGCAATGGGAGGAAAAGAGGTCTCCCCCTTTAGGGATCGGCGCCAAAGACGATAAAGGGGCGCCACCGGCAGGGGCTCGCCCCAGAGGTTGCGGGTCACCGGTTTCCAATAAAGAAAAACCTGATGAGGCACCAGGACCTTGACTTGGAAATCCTCCGGAGGCTTAGGAGGTACGGTCCAACAGAAGCTCTGAGCCTCGCTCCAATCGCTTTGGGAACGAAAACCTTTGAGGACCGCCACCCGATAGCGATAGCAAAACCCCGGACGCAATTCCCGATCTCGCCAGAAAAACCGTCTTTCCGAGGCCAGGTCCCCCTTAAAAGGAAGCTTTAGGACCTTGGTCCAGCCCAAGGCCGGATCCGAAGGCCGGTAACGCCTCTTTTCAAGAAGGATAGCCTTAAGCCCCTTTAAGGCTTCCCCCCGCACGTTCTCTAAAGGCAAGGAGAACGACAATTCTACGAAGTGGGGATGGAGCTTAAGGGTCAAGTCTTGGGGCCTTTCCGGTCGCACGGCCTCCGGAGGCACCGGAGGGCCTTTTTTGCCGCAGCTCCATAAAAGAAAGAGGCAGAGGATACCTAGCCAAGGCCTCATGCAGGGCACTATACCATAAAGTTGAAATCCTTTTGAAGCCTTCGGACCCTTTCCTTTTGAAACTTATTAGGCCATAATCTTTAAAAGGGACGGAATTATATGGGTTTTTAAAAGATTCAGGAGTTTGAAGCTCGCCCAAGTCCTTTAGAAAATTAAAAAGTGGTTTTTTAATTCCATGTCGGAGAAGGGAGTACTCTTCCTTATCTTTTACTTTTTGGGTTTTTGGGCGGTGGCCGGGGCCTTGGGAGCCGGTCTTTTTATCCTTTGGGATTGGTGGAAGAGCAGGGGGCAGGAAGAATAAGCCGTGGCCGAAGCCGATCTTTATAAGGAAAAGGGCCCGGAAGAGACTCTCCGCGAATTAGCCGTTCGGCCCGAAAAGGGCCTTAGCGAGAAAACGGTCCAAGAAAGGCTAAAACGTTACGGCCTAAACGAGATCCCGGAAAAAGAAGAACCCCTCTGGCACCGAATCTTCCGGCGCTTTTGGGGGCCTATCCCTTGGATGATAGAAATAGCAGCCCTGCTTTCAGCCTCGGTCCAAAAATGGGAGGACTTCACCATCATTCTCATCCTGCTCTTGGTGAACGCCGGGGTGGACTTCTGGCAGGAGCACAAGGCCCTCTCCGCTCTAAAGGTCCTCAAACAAAAGCTGGCCAAGAAGGCCCTGGTCTTGAGGGAAGGGGTCTGGAAGGAGATAGACGCCCGGTATTTGGTCCCGGGAGACATCCTAAAACTCAAAATCGGGAGCATCGTCCCTGCGGACCTCAAACTCCTTTCAGGAGATTTCCTTTTGATAGACCAATCCGCCCTAACCGGGGAGTCCCTTCCGGTAACCAAGAAACCGGGAGACATCGCTTACGCCAACTCCATCGTCAAACAAGGGGAGATGGTGGGGGTGGCGGTGGCCACCGGGCTCAACACCTATTTCGGGAAGACGGTCAAACTGGTGGCCAAAGCTGAAAGAGAGCAGCGCTCCCACTTCCAAGAAATGGTGATCAAGGTAGGAAACTTCCTTATCCTCATGACCCTGATCATCGTGGCCCTTATGATCCTGGTGGAACTTAACCGGGGAGCCAACTGGAAAGAGCTTTTACGCTTCGCTTTAGTGTTAACGGTGGCCGCCATCCCGGTGGCTCTGCCGGCAGTGCTCACGGTGACCATGGTGATAGGGGCCCTCTATCTGGCCCGCAGGCAGGTAATCGTAAGCCGATTGGCCTCGCTTGAAGAATTGGCCGGGGTGGATGTGCTCTGTTCGGATAAGACTGGGACCCTCACAAAAAACCAAATGACCCTTTCCACCCCTTACATGGCCCAGGGCTATACCATGGAAGAGCTCCTCTTTTACGCCGCCCTGGCCTCCCGAGAGGAAAATCAGGACCCCATAGAACTGCCCCTCTTTGAGTGGCTCCGGGAACACGGTCTTTACGAAAAGCTCAAGGCCTGGCGGAAGGAAAAATTTGTGCCCTTTGATCCGGTTAGAAAAAGGACCGAGGCCTGGGTGGAATACCAAGGAGAACGTCTGGTAGTAACCAAGGGGGCCCCGCAGATAATCCTAGATCTTTGTGCCGAAGAGGAGTTCGATTCGGAAAAGGCCTACCATCAAATTGAGGAGTTTGCCGAAAACGGCTTTCGCACTCTAGGGGTGGCCTGCAAGAAACCCGAGGAGGAACGCTTCCATTTTGTAGGTCTGCTCCCCCTCTTTGACCCCCCTCGGGAAGACTCTCGCCCTGCAGTGGAGGAGGCCCGGAAATACGGGGTTGAAGTCAAGATGGTCACCGGGGACAACATGGCAGTGGCCCGATACATCGCTCGGCTTCTTACCATTGGGGAAAAGATTTATAGCGCCCGAGAACTCCGGGGAGAGACCTACGATGAATATGTGATCTTGGCGCGGATCCTTTCCAAGGCCCTCCTGCAGGTCGAAGAAGGGCTTTCCCCAGAAGAGGCCGAAAAACGGGCCCAGCGTATCGCCAAACTAGTGGAAAAGGAGCTTGAAGGGGCCCAACTTCCCTTTGGCCTGGTCAAAAGACACGAGTCCGAGATCATCAAACTTATCGAGGATGCCCATGGTTTTGCCGAGGTCTTCCCCGAGGACAAGTATTTTATTGTGGACAAGCTCCAAAAGGCCGGTCACCTGGTAGGCATGACCGGCGACGGGGTAAACGACGCCCCAGCCTTAAGGAAGGCCGATGCCGGAATAGCGGTCTCCGGGGCCACCGACGCCGCCCGGGCCGCGGCCGACTTGGTGCTTCTGGCCCCAGGGCTTCGGGTCATCATTCAAGCCCTGAAAATCGCCCGTCAGATCTTTGGACGCATGGAGGCCTATACCATCTACCGCATTGCGGAAACCATTCGGGTAGTCCTTTTTATGGCCCTTTCCATTATGATCTTCCAGTTCTATCCCGTAACCCCTATCATGATCATCATTTTGGCCCTGTTAAACGATCTCCCCATCCTTGCCATTGCCTATGATCGGGCCAAAATCGCCCCCAAACCGGTCCGCTGGGACATGTACGAGCTCAATCTCATGGCCTTCTGGCTGGGAGTGGCCGGGGTGGTCTCCTCCTTCACCTTGTACGTCCTGCTGGAAAAGTACTGGAAACTTCCCCAGGACCTGATCCAATCCGTTATCTTCACCAAGCTGGTGGTGGCGGGCCACGGAACCATCTATAACACCCGGGTTAAGGGCTGGTTTTGGAAAAGACCGTGGCCCTCGCCCTTGCTTTGGATGGCCACTTTCGGCACCCGCATCGTTGGCACGG
>JALWWR010000093.1 GCA_026993045.1 Thermodesulfatator sp. | reverse complement strand
CGCCGGTTTAAGTCTGGGCTTCGATTAAGCCCGGAAGAGGGCGAGCAAGGATGTAGCCTTCGGAAAGGTCCACCCGAAGAACCATCTCCTCCACCATGGGAAGATAAAAGCTTTTTCCCTCCGGGGCTTCCACCTCCAAAAGATCATAGGGACCAACGGGCATCACCCCCCTTACCCTTCCCAAGACCTTACCCTCCTCATCTCTTACTTCAAGGCCCTCAAGCTGAAAATAATAGTATTCCTCTTCCTCTGGTTCGGGCAAGTGGGAAAGTTCGGCGTAAAGGACCTTTCCCCGCAGGGCCTCGGCCGCCGAAAGGTCCGCCACCCCACGGAAACGAAAAAGGAGATCTCTCCCCCCAGGGGCGTCGCGCACCCCCACCGGCTCCAAAATGGGAGCAGAAGCCTCTTTTGCGAGATAAAAGACCGGAAGGGCCTTCAGGATCTCCCGGTCTGAAAGAAAAGGTTGGACCCGGACTTCGCCTTTCAAACCATGGGGGCGGGTGATCCGCGCCACCGCCACCCGCCCTTGCGACTCTCTTTCCCTCAAGATTTCTGAGAAAGTCCTTATTAAGAGGGGGCCTAAACCCCAAATCCTTTTAAATTCTTTTTACTCAATAATTTCCAAGACCGCCCGTTTGCGAAGTTTGGTCGAGGCGGCAGAAAGAATGGTCCGCATGGCCCGGGCCGTGCGACCTTGTTTTCCAATCACCTTTCCCAGATCCTCCTTGGCCACCCTTAATTCGATAACAGAAGTCTGTTCCCCTTCGATTTCGTTGACCTGGACGGCATCCGGATTGTCCACCAAAGCCTTAGCCATCTGCTCCACTAGTTCTTTGAGCTTGCCCATGCTTCTACCTCCTCCACAGGATCTTTGGGAATTTTAACCTTTCAAGAAAGGCCTTAAAAGACCCTTAAGCGGCCTTTTGGACTTCCTTCCAAAGGCCCGTGCGCCTCAAAAGGGCTTTTACCGTCTCCGTAGGTTCCGCCCCCCGATCAAGCCACTTTTTAAGTTTCTCAGGATCTACCCTGAATTCGAAAGGCTCTTTTACGGGGTCATAATAACCCAAGATCTCCAAAAACTTTCCATCCCTCGGGGCCGAAGCGTTGGCAGCCACCACCCGATAGAAGGGCCGATTGCGACGTCCTTTCCGCATGAGCCTAATTCTTACCGCCACCTTGATCTACCTCCCGGAGTTTTTGGCCTCCAATGTAAACCTTTTTAGCAAAAGTTCAAGCTTTCCCCGAAAGGCGCTTCAAGGACCTACCAGCCCCTCAAAAGCTGACCGGCTAGACGCTGGAGCCCCCTTGGCCCCCGGGCCTTGCGCAAGAGCTTGCGCATCTCTTCGTAACTTTTAAGGAGCTTGTTTACCTCTTGCACCGTAGTCCCGGAGCCTCGTGCGATGCGCCGTTTGCGACTGGCGTTTATGATCCGGGGATTCAAACGTTCCTCCAAAGTCATGGAATTGATAATGGCCTCCATGCGCACCAGTTCTTTTTCGTCCACCGGGATCTCCTTGATCTTCTTCCCGATCCCCGGAAGCATGCCAAAGACCTCTTGTAAGGAGCCCAGTTTCCGCATCTGGCGGATCTGCTCCCGCAAATCTTCTAAAGAAAACTCCCGACGCCGAAGTTTTTCCCGGAGCTCTTGGGCCTTTTTGAGATCAAAGGCCTCCTGGGCCTTTTCAATGAGGGTCAGCACGTCCCCCATCCCCAGGATGCGGGAAGCTAAACGGTCGGGATAGAAGACCTCAAAGGCCTCCAGTTTCTCCCCGGTGCCGAGAAACTTGATGGGGCACCCCGTAACCTCCCGGATGGAAAGGGCAGCCCCTCCCCGGGCGTCTCCTTCCACCTTGGTAAGGACCACCCCGGTAAGGCCCACTTTTTCTTGGAAACTCTGGGCCATGTTTACGGCGTCTTGACCGGTCATGGCGTCGGCTACCAAAAGCACCTCCCGGGGCGAGACAGCCTCTTTGATGGCTGCGGCCTCAGCCATCATGGCCTCGTCCACGTGGAGACGACCGGCGGTGTCGATAATGGCCACGTCCCGGCCCTGGGTCTTGGCCTCCGCCAAGGCCTTTTTAGCGATCTCTACCGGATCTTCCTTGGGATCGGTGGGATAACAAGGAACCCCTACCCTTTCGGCCAAGGTCTTGAGTTGCTCGATGGCCGCCGGGCGGTAAACGTCTGCCGGCACCAGATAGGGTTGATGCCCCTTTTTGCGGAGAAAAAGGGCTAGTTTGGCGGCGGTGGTGGTCTTTCCGGAACCCTGAAGCCCCACCAAGAGAATGGGTACCGGACGGGGTCCTCCCAGATCCAAAGGGACCGGGGTCTCGCCCAAGGTCCGAATCAACTCTTCGTGGACGATCTTGATAAGCTGCTGGGCCGGAGTAAGACTTTCTAGGACCTCCGCCCCCAAGGCCCGCTCCCGCACCCGGGCCACAAAGGCTTTCACCACTTTGTAGTTTACGTCAGCCTCTAGGAGGGCCAGCCGGACCTCCCGCAGCCCCCGTTCCACATCTTCTTTAGTAAGTTTGCCCTTGCCTCGGAGCTTCTGAAAAACGCCCTCTAAGCGATCTGAAAGGTTCTCAAACATAGTTTCCCCTTCGGCCTCAAGTTTTTAAGGGTTAGCCCCTTCCAAGGCTTTAAAAGCCGAGGTCTCCTATCATGATAATGAGCCCCCAAGGAGGGGTCAATAAAGGGTGGCTGTTTTCCAACCCAAATAAAAGAGATATCCCGCTAGCAGAAGCAAGCCATGGGAACGACGCAAGGCGCCCCGAAGGGCGTTAAACCACAGCCCAGCTGAAAGTAAGGTCACCACCAGGAGATCCCAAAGCCCTTGGGGCGGGACCGGCACCGGACGGATGGCCGCGGTCACCCCCAGGATAAAAAGAAAGTTAAAGATATTAGAGCCCACGATGTTTCCCACTAGCAAATCAGTCTCCTTCCGGCGAAGGGCCATCAAAGAGGTGGCGATCTCCGGGAGACTGGTCCCTAAGGCGATCAAGGTGAAACCTATAAAGGCCTTAGGGAGCTCTAAGGCCAGGGCCAGCTTCACCGCGTAACGCACCGTGACCTCAGCCCCCACCACCAGGCCGGCCACTCCTCCTACAAACCAAAGCAGGGCCTTAGAGATGGAAGGAAGCGTCCGCAGGATCTCCTGCCGGGCCTCTGCGGCCAGACCGTCCAAGCGATTCTGGACGGCCTCAACGAGGTTGTAGTAGACAAAGATGGTAAAAAACAAAAGCAGAAGCAGACTCTCGGAGCGGGTATAAAGGGGGGCTCCCCGGCCTAGATAAGGATCCAAGGCCCCGATGAAGGCCGCCAGAGTGGCCACCATCATCATGGGAATCTCCCGCCGCACCACCACGCTTTGGATCTGAAGGGGAACCAAGGAAGCAGCTAGGCCTATTCCTAATCCCAAATTGGCCAGGTTAGAGCCTACGATGTTACCAAAAGAGATCTCCCCGGCCTTTAAAGCCGCGGCCACATTCACCGCCAACTCCGGGGCGCTGGTCCCAAAGGCCACCACCGTAAGGCCGATCACCGTAGGAGAGACCCCCAGACGGCGGGCCAGGGCCGCGGCCCCCCGGACCATAAGATCTCCACCCCCTAAGAGAATGGCCAGCCCCACTAAGACCAGAAAAAAGTCTAGCAAAATAGACATGCCCCCTATTATAATGGACTCATGAAACTCCCAAAGACGAGCTTGCTCCTCAAAGAACCGGCGCTCCTAGTCCTAGCCTATCGCTACCTGGTAAAAGACGAAAAGGGAGAGGTAAAGGAAAGCCCGGAGGACATGTTTTGGCGGGTAGCTCAAGCCGTGGCCGAAGCCGAAAAATATTTCGGAGAGGACCCGGCCTTTTGGGCGGAAAAGTTTTACCAACTTCTGGCCTCTCTGGACTTCCTTCCCAACTCTCCCACCCTCATGAACGCCGGCCTCCCTCTGGGGCAGCTCTCAGCCTGTTTTGTGCTTCCGGTGGAAGACTCCCTGGCTGACATCTTCGAGACCTTAAAGGCTGCGGCCCTCATCCATAAATCCGGGGGAGGGACGGGTTTCTCCTTCTCGCGCCTCAGACCTAAGGGAGACCTGGTTCGCAGCACTCAAGGAGTAGCCAGCGGGCCGGTTTCTTTCATGCGGGTCTTTAACGCCGCCACCGAGGCCATAAAACAGGGAGGCAAACGCCGGGGGGCCAACATGGGGATTCTCCGGGTGGATCACCCGGATATCGAAGAATTCATCCAGGCCAAAAACGACCCTCAAGAGCTCACCAATTTCAATATCTCGGTGGCCATAACCGACGCCTTCATGGCGGCCCTTAAAAAAGACGAAGACTTCCCCTTAATCAACCCCCGCACCGGATGTGAGGTCCGAAGGGTCAAGGCCCGCCGGATCTTCAATATCTTGGTAGAAAACGCTTGGCGGGTGGGAGACCCGGGGGTCATCTTCATCGACACCATAAATCAAGCCAACCCCACCCCCCACCTGGGCCTCATCGAAAGCACCAACCCTTGCATACCGGCCGACACCTGGATCATGACCGCCGAAGGCCCCCGGCAAATAAGAGAGCTCCTTGGCCGTCCCTTCCAGAGCCGGGTCCATGGTGAAGACTATTTCTCGCCGGAGGGGTTCTTTTGCACTGGAAAAAGGGGCCTCTTTCTCATCCGGACTAAAGAAGGTTTCACCCTCCGAGCCACCGAAAATCACCCCCTTCTAAGGGTCAAACGTCTTACCCGGTATACGCTTGAGACCGAATGGGCGGCGGTGGGAAGACTTCGGCCGGGGGATCGTCTGCTTCTTAACGCCCACCTCTCTCCCCCGTTCTGGCCCGGTGAGGGAAGCTTTGAGGAGGGCTATCTTCTCGGGCTTCTTCTCGGGGACGGAACCCTCAAAAAAGACAAGGCGGTGCTTTCAGTCTGGGAAGCCGGTGATCCGGGCTTTCAGGGCATCTTAAAAGAGGCCGAAAGAGGCCTGAGTCATCTTCTTCATCGTAAGGATTTTCAAGGCTTTTTCTTCCTTTCCGCCAGAAGAGAATATCGCGCCGGAAGCGCTCCTTTGCGAGACCTCGCTCTTTCCTTCGGGCTTGAGCCCGGGGCCAAACAAATCACCACTGCCATGGAGCGGGCCTCAAGCGATTTCTACCGGGGCTTTCTTCGGGGACTCTTTGACGCCGATGGTTCAGTGCAGGGGGATCAAAAGAAAGGGGTAAGCATAAGACTGGCCCAGTCGGATTATGAGACCCTTCAGGCCGTACAAAGAATGCTTCTTCGGCTGGGAATCTTCTCCCGCCTTTACCCCTTTAGACGAAAAGAGAGAAGGCATCTTCTTCCGGACGGTCGAGGCGGAAAGGCCCTTTATCCTACCCGGGCCTCTCACGAGCTCGTCATCTCCGGAGAAAACCTCAAGCGCTTTGCGGAACTGGTGGGATTCTCCCATCAAACCAAAAAGCACCGCTTAAAAGATCTTCTTTCTCGGTACCGGCGACGGCTAAACCGTGAACGCTTCGTGGTGGAAGTTAGCGAAGTCCTCCCCGCCGGGGAAGAGGAAGTTTACGACTGCCGGGTTCCAGGAATAAACGCCTTTGACGCCAACGGCTTCGTGGCCCATAACTGCGGTGAACAGCCTCTTCTTCCCTACGAGTCTTGCAACTTGGGCTCCATCAATCTTTCCCGTTTTGTCAAAGAGGGAAAAGTGGACTATCCCCGTCTCCGGGAGACCGTGCATTTAGCGGTGCGGTTCTTGGACGACGT
>JALWWR010000092.1 GCA_026993045.1 Thermodesulfatator sp. | reverse complement strand
TACTTTCCGGGCCTGCTTCCCTTTTATCACGAAGGAGTGGAGAGGACTTGGGGCTCTTTACTTAAAGTTTTAGAGTACTTCCGTACCCCTTCGGGATACCGCTATCTCAAATTCTTGTGGGGGCTATATCGTTTTGAAGACCGTAAAGGGGAGACCCGACATGAGGTGGCCTTTCTTTTTTCCTATCACCGCTATTCCCAAGGGTTTAGGCTAGCCCTTTTACACGGACTTTTGGCCCTGGAAAGGGTGGGCCCAGACTTCCGGCTGCGGATTTTAGGCTGGTCTTTCTTCTAGTAAACCCCAGCGTTTGAGTTTTTCGCGCAGGGTTTTGCGATCTATACCCAGCCGTTTGGCAGCTAAGGTCTTGTTTCCTCCGCACTGGTGGAGGACCTTCAAGATGTGCCTCTTTTCCACCTCCTCCAAGGTGAGATTTTCGTCCCAGTTAAAACTCATTTCTTGGTGTTCAAAGCCGGCAAAATAGAGGTCTTCCAGGGAAATCACGGGTTTTCGAGCAAAAACCACTAGTCTTTCGATGGTATTTTCTAGTTCTCTCACGTTTCCCGGCCAAGCGTAATTATGAAAGGCTTCTAGAACTTCAGGGGCCAGGGATTCCACCTGTTTTCCGTGTTTCTGGGCGTAACGTTTCAAGAAATAGGAGGCCAAAAGAGGGATGTCTTCTTTGCGTTCCCTAAGGGGAGGGAGATGGATGGAGACCACGTTTAAGCGGAAAAAAAGGTCTTCGCGAAAACGTCCGGCCTTGACTTCTTCTCTTAAGTCTTTATTGGTGGCGGCGATGATCCTTACGTCCACCCTCACGATCCGATGGCTGCCTACCGGGCTTATCTCTTTGTCCTCCACCGCTTTTAAGAGTTTGGCCTGAATGTCTGGGGAGATGTTGCCGATTTCGTCAAAAAAGATGGTGCCCCCGTTGGCCAGTTCGAACTTTCCGATCTTAGGGGCGGTGGCCCCGGTGAAGGCCCCTTTTACGTGACCGAAGAGTTCAGATTCGAAAAGGGTGGGGACCAGGGCCCCACAGTCCACCGCCACAAAGGGCCCGTCTTTTCGAGGACTCATTTCGTGAATCTTTCGGGCTAAGAGGCCCTTCCCGGTGCCAGACTCTCCGGTAAGAAGGACGGTAGAGTCCGTTTGAGCCACCAGATAGGCCCGCTCTAGGACCCGTTTAGTCACCAGGCTCTGGGCGATAAATTCGATGGCCCCTTCCTTTTCCGCTAGCACCCTTCGCAGATAGAGGTTTTCCAGGGTCAGGCGCCGTTTTTCTAAGGCCTTGTTGACGGCCAGGCGCAATTCTTGGGGACCGAAGGGCTTTTGGAGGAAATCCGTGGCCCCGGCTTTCATAGCCGAGACCGCCACCTGGACCGTGCCGTAAGCCGTGATAACGATGATTTGGGCCTGGGGGTCTTCTTCCCGCAAAGTCTGGAGCAGTTCTAACCCTTCCACTCCGGGAAGTTTTAGGTCTAGGAGGATTACGTCAAATTCGTAGTCCGCCACCAGACCCCGGGCCTCCTCGGCGGTGGCCGTCAGGTGCCGGAATCGCCGGTGGTGCAGCAGGATGGCGGAGATCAGTTCGGCGGTGTAACGCAGCGGGCTGCG
>JALWWR010000091.1 GCA_026993045.1 Thermodesulfatator sp. | reverse complement strand
GTACCTTTTCTACTAGCACTCGGGCCGCTTCCTCATGCCGTAAAGCCACATGATAACCCTTGACCTCGTACTCCACCGGATCCTCTAAAGGAGCATAGCGCACCACTTTCACCTCGGTTCCGGGTAGAAAACCCATCTCCAACAGCCGCTGACGAAAGGCCCCGTTCCCCAGGACCTTCACGATAATGCCCTTTTCCCCAACCCGAAGCTCCTCTAAAGTGGTCAGGTTCTCCATTCGAGGGCAGACCCCGGAAGACTTTTTCTTCGAACGCCCCCAGCGCCAGCAGGACCTCCAACGCCATCGAAACCGCATCATAGCCCTCCTTTTCCTCGACAATTGGCGCAATAGCCCAGGATCTCAAAGCGAGTCATCTTAAGGTCTATACCGTACTTTTGGGCGTACTCTTGAGCCACTTCCTCCAAGCGAGGGTCCTGAAATTCTTCCACCCGCCGGCAAGAAAGACAACGGAAATGGGCGTGGGGTTCATGACCATAAATGTGCTCATAATGCATATGCCCGTCTTCGTGATAGACCTCTTGCACCAGACCGCATTCTATAAGGAGAGGCAAGGTGCGATAGATGGAGGCCTTGGAGATCCGATGCCCTTTATTGCGCAAACGTAAATAGAGTTCGTCCACATCAAAGTGATCGTGAATACTGAAAATCTCTTTCAAGATGATCTCTCGCTCTGGAGTGTAGCGCAGCCCTTTCTTTTTTATAAAATCTCGGAAGATCTCTATCTCAGATACATTCATCAAAAGACCTTATTGCAATTTTTTTTCAATAGTAATGGACTCTAAGGAGTTGTCAAGGGGCCAGGGAGAGGAGAAGGACGCCCAAAAACATGATAAAGGCGCTGAGGAGTCTCATTCGCCAGTGAGACTCCTGAAAGAAGAGCCGGCCCAGCACCACCCCAAAAAGGATGCTGGTGCGTTTTACCGCGATCATGTAAGCCGCCGGGGCTAGACTAATGGCTTTCATGTGGGTGATGACCATGAGGGCCTGGGTAAGACCCAAGAGAAAGACCCCGGGAAACCACTTCTTTTTTAGGACCTTGAAGGGACAGGGCTTGAGAACACAAAGGACTGCCGGGGCAAAGAACCCTAGCACGATGAAATAGGTCCCGGCAAACCAGAGGGGATCGGTTAAAAGGAGGGCCTTTTTGCCCAAGACCGAGGTTATGGCATAAATCAGAGCCACTCCTAACATCAAAAGGGAGCCCTTTTCCTTAAAAAGGGCCTTAAAAGGAGCTGCCAGACCTTCCCGCAGGACTGGGGCGTGTAGGAGGTAACTCCCGGCCACTACCAGGATGATACCGCTTATCCCGAACCAAGAAAGCCTTTCCCCTAAGACCAGATAACCGGTCAAAATAATGAAGGCCGGGGTAAAGGAAAGGAGGGGCAAGGTCAGGGAGAGGGGGGAGATACGGATGGCCTCCATGTAAAGTACCAAGGCCAAAGTCTCCAAGGGAAGCAAAAGGGCCACCGTCTTTAGAAAGGCCGGAGTATGAAGGGCCTTCCAGGTCAAGACTTGATATTGGCCCAGGGGAAAGGTGAACCAGAGAAAAAGGGCCAAAAGGGGGACCGGACCGAGGGTCCGGGCCAGGACCATGGTCACCATCCCATCCCGGGCAAAAAACTTTTTATTAAAGGCGTCTCCCAGGGCCACAAAAAAGGCGGCGGAGAGGGCCAAAACCAACCAAAGCATATCCGTCTCTTTCAGAAAGCGATCAGAAGGCATTATAATGCTCTTGGAGGAGGAAGCTATGGATTGGAAGGTGAGTACTTGGAACGTAAATTCCCTAAAGGCCCGGCAAGAGCAGGTCTTAAAATACTTGGAACTTAGAAAACCGGCGGTATTGGCCCTCCAGGAGACCAAACTAAGAGACGAGGCCTTTCCGCAACTGCCCTTCCAGACCCTCGGCTACCACATCCTACATGCCGGAGGCCCAGGACGTAATGGAGTGGCCATCCTTAGCCAAGAGCCGGCGGAGGAATGGCTTCGGGGTTTTCCGGGGCAGGAAGACCCTCAGGCCCCGGAACGACTTTTAGCCGCAAAGATCCATGGGATCTGGATCCTAGCAGTCTACATTCCCAATGGCAGCCCAGTGGGCTCGGATTACTTTCTTTACAAGCTGGAATTCATCTACCGCTTGAGGGAGTTTTTAGAGGCCCGTTTTTCTCCCGAAGTCCCCTTGCTCCTCTGTGGAGACTTTAACGTGGCCCCGGAGCCGATAGACGTCTTCGATCCCGAACTGCTGGCGGGTCATATATGTTTTCACGAACGGGAGAGATCGGCCCTAAAAGTCCTGGCGGACTGGGGCCTTTATGACGCCCTGCGGGCCAAGCATCCCGAGACCCCGGGGCTCTTTTCCTGGTGGGATTATCAGTTTGGGGCCTTTAAGGCCAACCGGGGGATGCGGCTTGACCACATCTGGGTCACCAAGCCCCTCTTAAACCACCTCCGGGATTGTTATATCGACCGCGAACCCCGGGGTTGGAAACGCCCCTCAGACCATGCTCCGGTGGTAGCGGTCTTTGAGCTACCGGATTAAGTCCCCATATTTCTCTAGGATACGTTTCACCACAATGTGGGCGGTATTAAAGGCCGCCATGATGCTTCCTTTCTCTAGAGCTATATCCCCAGCCAGAAAGACCCCCGGAAGATTGGTCTCGTAATACTTGTCCATCACCGGTTTTCCGTCTTGAAACTCTACTCCTATGCTGCGGAGGAAACCGGCTGGGGTGCTCCCCCCCAGACAGTAATAGATCCGATCTACCACCATCTCTTGGCCGTCTTTAAAGACCACCTTGACCCCCTGGGGATCTGGCTCCAGGTGGTCGATATCGGTATTCATCATAAGCTGGACCTTTCCAGTCTGAGCCTTTTTTTCAAGGAGCTCCAGATTTACAGGGTTGATCCGGAAAAACTTGGGGCGCCGATAAGAAAGATAGACCTCCTCACAGCCTTCACAAAGAAAACAGGCCGTTTCGGCCGCGGTATCTCCCCCTCCTACGACCAAGACCCGGCCTTCTTGGGGACATTCGCAAGGGGCCTCAAAAAAGACCCGCTCCCGAATCTCTTTAGGGATGGGATAATCCGGTTTACGGGGCTTGCCAAAGATACCAATGGCCACCACCACGATGGGGGCCTCTAAGACCCAATCGCTCCCTACCCGAAGACGATAAACACCATCGGCCTTTTGGACGGCGTTCACCTCGCTCCGGTAGCGGATGTCAAGCTCATAGTCCCGGATATAGGCCTCCATGCGTTTCAAAAAGTCTTCCTTGCTTTCGGTGTCAAACTGGCAGATCCCCAAGGGTTTGACCACCATCTTCCGGTAGACGGCATCCACCCGTTTGCCCGGACGGTAAAGCCGCTGAATGGTGTCACAAAAGGCCTCGGACTTTTCAAAAAGGACCGTAGGTGAGATATGGTGGGCCTTGGCTTCTACCCCTACCGCGATCCCGGCCGGGCCTGCTCCTATAACCGCAATCTTGGCCTTTTCCATAAGAACCCCCCGGCTATTTTTTAACCGGGGGCTACCATACCATAACTAGCCCTTTTGAAAAGGATTAACGGTAAGGACCGGACAAGGAGCGGTCTTTACTACCTTCTCGGCCACACTCCCAAAAAGGGCCTTTTCTAACCCTTTACGTCCGTGAGTCCCGATGACGATGAGATCAGCCCCCTTTTCCTTGGCGGTCTCACAAATCTTTTCCGCCGCATCTCCCACGGCAATAATAGGTTCCACCCCTTCTAGATCCGCCAGGTTGTCCTCGATAAAGGCGTTCATCTTCTTCTGGGCCCCTTCAAAAAGTTCCTTTTCCATCTTTTCCAAGGCCGTGTGAGGCACATAAAAACCCGCAAACTTTGAGAGATCTTCTACCACGAACAAAACGTAAAGTTTGGCCCCGAAACTCTGGGCCAAGGCCTTGGCATAACCGGCCACTCGCGATGAAGCCTCGGTGAAATCCACCGGAAACAGAATGGTTTTGATCTCGACCATGGACAACCTCCCCCTTTGGTTTTAAGTTTAGGCCATTATAGCACAGGATGGCTCCCAGATGATAGATCTTCATGTCCACTCTACCGCCTCTGATGGTACTTACACCCCCAGGGAACTGGTAGAACTAGCCCAGAAGGAAGGGCTCAAGGCCCTGGCCCTTACCGATCATGACACCCTCGAAGGCTTGGCCGAGGCCCAAAAAGCGGCCCAAGAGATAAGGTTACCTTTGGTGCCTGGGGTAGAAATCAGTGTAAAATTTGAAGGTCCGGGTCACTGTCACATCTTGGGCTATTTCATTGACTCTGAGACCCCAGAGCTAAAGGAGGCCCTGGAGCTCTTGCAAAAGGCCCGAGAGGAAAGGAACCAAAAGATGGTCCAAAAACTCCAGGCCTTGGGTATCGATATCACTTTGGAGGAGCTGGCCTCCGAGACCTCCGGCGAGATCGGACGTCCCCATATTGCGGCCCTCCTGGTGCGCAAAGGGGTGGTCAAACACGTGGACCAGGCCTTTGAGAAATATCTCAAAAAAGGGGCCCCGGCTTACGTGCCTAAGGCCCGGCTCACCCCGGAAGAGGCCTTTGCAGTCATTCGCAAGGCCCAAGGCCTCCCGGTATTAGCCCATCCTATACATTTAAAACTCTCCCCTGAAGAGCTAGCCCGTTACCTAGCTCGACTCAAAGAATTGGGGCTAGTCGGGATCGAGGCCTATTACACCGACCATCCCCCCTCCTTTGTGAGCCTCTGTTTGGACCTGGCCCGACGCTTTGACCTCTTGGTGACCGGAGGTAGCGATTTTCATGGCCGAAACAAGCCTCATATTAAGCTGGGGAGGGGAAAGGGGAACCTTTGCGTGCCTGAAAGCTGCTATTGGGCCTTGCTTGAGCGTTGGCAAAGGCAAAAAGTTCCTCCAGCTCCTTAGGTTTCAGAGGACGGATCTCACCCGGCTTGAGGTCTCCCAGTCTGAGGGGGCCAAACTGGATCCGGACCAGACGTTTCACCCTGCTTCCGGCCGCCGCGAAAATCCGCCGCACCTCCCGTTTGCGCCCTTCTCGAAGCTTAACTTGATAAACCCATTCCCTTCCACGGCGCCCCCAAAACTTGATCTCTTCGGGATAGACCCGCCGGCCCTCTATCTCAAGGCCCTCTTTCTGGAACCGGCGCAGGAGGTCTTCCCGGGGAGGCTTAGAAAGCCAGACCCGGTAGACTCGAAGGAGCTGGTACCGAGGGTGGAGAAGGCGCTGGGCCAGGTCGCCATCGTTGGTTAAAAGGAGGAGACCCTCGGAATCCCGATCCAAACGCCCCACAGGAAACACCCCCGCCGGTAAGGCCTTGAGGAAAGTGGCAATGGTGGGCCGACCGTGGGGATCTTTAAGGCTGGTGAGATAACCCCGGGGTTTGTAAAACCGGTAATAGACCCGGGAGGGAAGGCGAACCCGGCGTTGGTCCACCTCCACCCGGTCCCTCTCAGGGTCTACTTTGAAACCCAACTCCGTCACTACCTGGCCGTTGACCCGGACCCGGCCGGCCCGGATCAGATCTTCGGCCTTCCGCCGGGAGGTTACTCCAGCCCGAGCCAAGAACTTGGCCAATCGCATAACCTTCATCCTGGGTTATAGTAAGCCTAAAGTTGAAATTTTAGGAGCCCCAGCTGGAACCTTTTTCTTTTTAAAGGAGTTTCCAGGACCTAAAAAGGAAGGTCCACTTCAAGGAGATGTAATAACGGTTGTCAAGAATGATGAGATGGAAACATTTTCTTATGATGGGTTATAATTTGGGGGGAGCCGCTGGAGCCCGAGGACGATTTGTCCAGGGGACG
>JALWWR010000090.1 GCA_026993045.1 Thermodesulfatator sp. | reverse complement strand
GCCCAGAAAGAACCCCGCTCCAAGGACTCCCAGGAAGAGTAAAGGCATGATCTTTCGCGCAAGCCAGTAGGAGGAATCAAACCACTCCCGGGCCGCACCCCCGGTACGCACGAGAGCCACGGAAAGCACCACCACCCCGGAAAGAAAGGCCATTTCATGGCCCGGGAAAAGGACCTCCCCCAGGGTTGCGGCCCCGGCCATAGCGAAAAGCCAGACGGGGCTTACCCGGAAAAAGAAGTAGAGTTCCAGAAGAAGGGCTCCCGCCGAGGCGGAGACCAGCTTCCACTTGAGGGCGTAAATTTTCTCCCAGAGCCCGGTCCCGTGCCCTAAGGTGGCAAAGACTAGGATGGCGATGAGCGTGGTCATAAAGACCACCGTCTGCCAGAGGGGACGGCCTTCTTCCGGATGGGCGGCGGAAAACCTAGCCAGGCGCCTTTTTTCCTCCCGATGGAAGGCAAGGGCCATGATAAGACCGATCAGGATGCTCGCCCCGATGGCTGCGGCCGCCCGGGCCAGCCCGAGCCCGGCCCCGAGCACCCGGGCGGTGAGCACGATGGCGAGCACGTTTATGGCTGGTCCGGAGTAAAGGAAGGCGGTGGCCGGCCCGAGCCCGGCCCCGTTCAGGTAAATCCCGGCAAAGAGCGGAAGCACCGTGCAGGAACAGACCGCAAGAATGGTCCCGGAGACCGAGGCCACCCCGTAAGCGAGCGGCTTTGGGGCCTGCGGCCCGAGATAGCGCATGACCGAGGCTTTGGAGACGAAAACGCTTATGGCCCCGGCGATGAAAAAGGCCGGAATGAGGCAGAAGATCACATGTTCCCGGGCGTACCAGTGGGCCAGCAGCAGGGCCTCCCGCGCCCCGGAAAGGACCCGCTCCCGGGCGGGAAAGAAGAAAAAGAAAAGAAAGACCGCGACTCCGATCCCGATCTCCAGCAGACGCCGTGAAAGTCTCATCTAGACCTCCTTGAGAGAGTCCGCTTGAGACAACTTAGAGATCTTTTGAGATCTTGAGGGGCCTTCCTTCAGAAAGGGTGGCCCTGCTTCTAAATTCTGGAGTTTGGTCCGAAGTTTCTGGAGTTCGGAGCGCTCCTCCAGAGCCTCTAAAGCCAAATCTAAAAGCCTTCGAGCCCCTTCATCTTCTGGAGCTAGGTGGTAGAGCTGGAAAAAACCCTTTCTTTCCGCCTCCACTAACCCGGCCTCTACTAGCTTTTGGAGGTGGCGAGTGATGGTGGGCTGGGAAACCCCAAAAAAGGCTGCCAGTTCACACACACAGCAGGGTCTTAAGGAAAGCAACCCCACTATGCGGAGGCGGGTCCCATCCCCCCAGGGCCTTAAATCTCTGCACCATCTTCCGCATAAGACCTCCCGCCCTTAAAATTCTAAATGCTTTTTTACTTATATAGCCATTTGGCTATATAGTCAAGAAAAATTTTTTCCTCTCAAAATTACAAACACCAGTAAGTAAATCACTGTCTTGCTCCATTACCCTTGCGGTAAGAGCGCTGATAGGGTAAACTCCTTGAAAACAGAGGGTTTCAAGCTTTCGCCCGGGTGGCGGAATTGGTAGACGCTGAGGACTTAAAATCTTCTGGGGTAACCCCCCGTGACGGTTCGAGTACGG
>JALWWR010000089.1 GCA_026993045.1 Thermodesulfatator sp. | reverse complement strand
TAATGGAGTTGTGGATCTCCTGCGCCCCAAGACCTTAGAAGAATACGTCGGCCAAGAGGAACTTAAAAAGGAGCTGGAGATCTATCTGGCAGCGGCCCGGTCCCGGAAAGAAGCCTTGGATCATGTCCTTCTTACCGGCTACCCTGGTCTGGGGAAGACCACTTTAGCCCAAGTCATCGCCCACGAATTAGGAGTAAACTGCAAGATCACTTCTGGAGCCTCTCTCGAAAGGCCCGGGGACCTGGCGGCTATTCTCACAGCCTTAGAGGAAAGAGACATCCTCTTTATCGACGAAATCCACCGTTTACCTAAGGCCTGTGAAGAGATCCTTTACCCGGCCATGGAAGACTATGCCTTGGACCTGGTGGTAGGCAAAGGGCCGGGGGCCAGAGCCGTCCGCCTCAAATTGCCTCGCTTCACCTTGATAGGGGCTACCACTCGTCCCGGGCTCCTTTCAGCCCCCTTGCGAGACCGCTTTGGTATGCTCTTTAAACTAGATTTCTACCCCGAAGAGGCCCTCACCCAGATCGTGGTCCGTTCGGCCCAGATCCTTGAAATCCCGATCACCCTGGAAGGGGCCCGAGTGATCGCCTCCCGCTCCCGGGGCACCCCTCGGATCGCCAACCGGCTCCTCCGGCGGGTGCGAGACTTTGCCCAAGTGAACGGCCAGTTCGAGATCACCCAGGAAGTCGCCGAAAAGGCCCTCACCCTCATGGACCTTGACCCCTTAGGGCTTTCCCCCCAGGATCGACGTATACTCCATACCATTCTGGAAAAGTTCGAGGGCGGGCCGGTGGGCCTAGGGACCCTGGCCACCGCTCTCTGTGAAGACCCTCAAACCTTAGAAGATTTATACGAACCCTACTTAATACGGTGTGGTCTCCTCCGACGCACCCGTAAAGGCCGGGTGCTCACTGAAAGGGCCTATCTTTATCTCAAAAAAGGAGGTCCCCAAGCCCGGTTATGGCCCGAATAACCATTCCTGAAATCCAAGCCCGTAAAGGCCAAGAGCCTATCGTAGCCCTTACGGCCTACGATGTGGTGAGCGCCAAGCTGGCCGAAGAGGCCGGAGTGGAACTCCTTTTAGTAGGAGACTCCGCGGCCATGGTGGTCCTAGGGCATGAGGATACCTTGCCCATCACCATGGAAGAGATGCTGGTCTTCGCCCGGGCTGTAGCCCGGGGTTCAGAAAAGGCCCTAATCGTGGGGGACATGCCCTTCCTTTCTTACCAAACCGGCCCTGGGGAGGCCATTTTTAACGCCGGTCGCTTCCTTAAAGAAGGAGGCTGTCAGGCGGTAAAGATCGAGGGGGGGGAAGAGGTGGCCCAAATCGTAGAGGCGGTGGTAAAGGCCGGGATCCCGGTTTTAGGACATATTGGACTTACCCCCCAAAGGGCTTCAGCTTTAGGAGGCTACAAAGTCCAGGGCCGGGACCTGGAATCCGCCCGCAAACTCTGGCGCGATGCCGAGGCCTTGGTGGAAGCCGGAGTCTTTGCTTTGCTCTTGGAATGCGTTCCGGCTGAACTGGCCCAGAAAATCACCCAAAAGGTCCCCATCCCCACCTTGGGGATAGGGGCCGGCCCCCATACCGACGGCCAAATCTTGGTCTTTCACGACGTAGTAGGGCTTTGGCCTCGCTTTCGACCGAAATTTGTGCGAACCTACGCTCAGCTAGCCTCTGAAATCCGCCGGGCCGTGGAAGCCTACGTTCGAGACGTAAAAGAAAGAGATTTCCCCGGCCCGGAAGAGAGCTTTAAGATCTCGCCTGAGGTCTTAAAGGATCTAGACCGCTAACTCTTCTTGCTCGTGAATGCCTACCAATTTGATGCGAAAGATGAGATTTTTGCCAGCTAAGGGAGGATTGAGATCTAAGACTATACTCTGTTCGTCCACCCGGACCACCTGCGCCGGGATCTGCATCTCCCCTTGAGGAGTGTCCACAATCAGGTTTAGTATCATCCCGCTTTCCGGTTCGGTATCCAGCGAAAGGGCCTCGCGAGGAATCTCGCGGATCAGGTTTTCATCCCTGGGACCGAAGGCCTTTTCCGGAGAAAGTAGGACCTCTTTTTCCTCTCCTTCCTCCATACCGATCACCGCCTCTGAAAGCCCGGGAAGGATCTCCGGCGAGCCCACTTGAAAATAAAAAGGCTGCCCCTCCGGGGTCTTCTCAAAGATCTCCCCGTTCTCCAACATCCCTACACAATAAATGCTAACAACATCACCTTCCTTAACCTTACGCATATTAACTCCTTTCTTGAGATTCGCCTGGCAGAAGATGGGAAGGCCACCCCCTACCAAAAAACCATTCTACCAAGACTTCCAAGAAAGCCAAGAGCCAGGCTCAGAGGGCCGCCCTATTTTTCTGAAGCCCCGGGGCCAGGAAAAAAAGAGCCACCGGGGGAAAGCCATCCGAGAGGGTGGTCACCTCTGGAGCGGCAAGCAAGCTCTTTACAGCTTCAGTATGAAGTTTGTGCCCGGAAAATTCGGCCTGGATCTCCCCTTTAAAGGGTAAGCCTGCGATATAAAGATCCCCTATAAGATCCAAGACTTTGTGTCTTACGAATTCGTCCGGGGCCCGGAGCCCTTCCCCGTTAAGGATTCCCTTTTCATCTAAAACAATGGCGTTTTTAAGGCTCCCTCCCCGGAGGAGCCCCTTTTCTTTCCGTTTAAGGAGTTCGTTCTTAAAACCAAAGGTTCGGGCAAAGGCCACTTCCTTCTGGTAGGTAAGGGGGGTGACCCTTAGGGAAAAGGCCTGTTCCCGAATCAAGGGATGGTCAAAATAAATGCGAAAAGAGACTTTGAGCTCGGAAGAAGGATTGAAGGAGATGCGGCCTACCCCGTTTCGGACCTCAAAGGGCCGCCTTACCATCAAAAACCTCTTGGGCTGGGGTTGAAGGCGCAAGCCGATTCGCAAGATCTCCCTCACGAAGACCTCCGCCGAGCCGTCAAAAAGGGGGATCTCCGGGCCGTAAACCCTGATCTTCAGATTATCAATCCCCAAGCCATGCAAGGCCGAAAGAAGATGTTCAATTAAGTAGACCTGGTGTTGGCCATCGGAAAGAATCGTGGCCCCCTCGGTCCCCAGGACCGTATCAGGCCTTAAAGGAATAACCGGGGAACCTTTCAAATCGGCCCGTTCAAAAAGAAGACCCTGATCCGCTCCCAAAGGATGGAGTTCCAAACGAATCCTCTGCCCCGAAAAGATCCCTTCTCCCTCGAGGCTAATGGGGCCAGCTATAGTCTTCTGCCATTCGGGCATAGTTTTCTCCCTTTCTTTTCAAAGCTCATAGCAACCAGCGTACCATTTTATTGAGACTCTCCTGAGCTCTAATTCCCAGGGAATTTTTGTTCCTTCGGGGCAAAGATCAAGTCCCTAGTGTCTCTTAAAAGAGACACTAGATCCAAGGCAGGCCCAAACGTCTTAGGAGCCGTTCCTCCTTACGCCATCCCCGCAGCACTTTGACCCAGAGATCCAAGTAGACCCGTTTTCCCCAGAGAAACTCCAGTTCCTCCCGAGCCAACGTCCCGACTTTTTTGAGAAGTTCGCCTTTTTTTCCAATGACAATCCCCTTTTGGGATTCTTTTTCCACGTAGATGGTAGCCTGAATATAGACCAGGTTTTTCTCGGGATCTTCCCGAAACTCTTCCACCACTACGGCCGTAGAATATGGGATCTCTTGCCGGGTGAGCATAAAGAGCTTTTCCCGTATAATCTCGGCCGCCAAGATCCTCTCCGGCTGGTCAGTGACCATCTCTGGGGGATAATAAGGCGGCCCCTCGGGAAGGATCTTCTGGATCTCCTTTTTTAGATCCTCGATCCCGTCTCTTTCTAGGGCCGAAACCGGAACGATAGCCTCAAAGGGATAAAGTTTGGAAAAGAAATCTATCAGAGGCAAAAGTTCACTCTTTTTGATAAGATCAATCTTGTTTAAGACCAAAATGGTAGGTTTACCAGCCTGCTGAATAATCTTTAAGATCTGTTCCTCCTCCCGAGGGCGACGATGGGCCACGTCCACCACCCATATAATCCCCTCCACCTCTTCAATGGCCTTTAAGGCCTGCTCCACCATCAACTGGTTGAAAAGCTCTTGGGCCTGATGGATGCCCGGGGTGTCCACAAACACCACCTGATATCCCTCCTCGGTCAGGACCCCGCGGATGTTAAAGCGAGTGGTTTGAGGTTTGGGGGTGGTGATGGCTACCTTGGTCCCCAGTAACTGGTTAAGTAGGGTGGATTTTCCTACGTTAGGCAGGCCAATAAGGGCCACAAAACCCGAACGGAAACCGGCGTCTTTCATACTCTCTCCTTTTCTTGTAAGACTTCTTGCACTTTTTTAAGGGCCTTTCGAGCTGCCTCTTGGGCCGCTTCTTTCTTGGAGCGCCCCCTCCCCGAGGCCCATTTTTCCCCCCGGATCCAGACCTCCATTTCGAAGGAAGGGGCATGGGAGGGCCCCCTTTCAGATCCCAAACGGTAAACCGGCGTCTCTTTCCAATGGGCTTGCACCAGTTCTTGCAAGCGGGAGCGGTAATCCGCCTTAAGGCCCCGCTGAGCCTGGGGGATCAACTTGGCAAACCAAGCTCGAAGCACCTGGAAGACCCTCTCATAACCGGCGTCCAAATAGATGGCCCCGATTACGGCCTCTAGGGCCCCGGCCAGAATGGAGGCCTTCTTCGGTCCGCCGGTCTTTTTCTCTCCCTGGCTCACCTGGATGTAATCTGGAAGTCCCAACCTCTGGGCCAGACGAGCCAAACGTTCCTCTTTTACCAACCAAGAGCGCATCTGTGAGAGCTGCCCTTCCTGAAAACCAGGATACTTTTGGTAGAGAAGATGCGAAACCACCGCCCCCAGGACCGCATCCCCTAAGAACTCTAATCTCTCATTGCTTTCAAGGGGCGAAAGCCCCTTTTCTGCTATTACCGAACGGTGTCTTAAGGCCTGGACCAGGAGAGAAGGATCTTTAAAGCGGACTCCCAAACGATTTTCTAGGGCCGAAAGACGGGGATAGAGCTCCTTCATTTAGCGACCAAAAAACTTTCCGGGAAAAGGGCCTTCAATCTCTGGGCTAAAAGGCGGGCCTGATCCAAATCCCGGGCCAAGAAGATCCGGACCCGGTAAAAAGTCTGGCCCGCCTGCCGGAAAGGTTCTATGATCACCTTAGAATAGCGCCGGGCCAGAGTCGATCGGAAGCGCTGGGCGTTAAAGTAGCTCTTAAAGGCCCCCACCTGGAGATAAAACTCCCCGTGTTTAAAATCGGGCTTAGCGAGCCATTTTACCCCTTGAGGGGTGGGCTGGCCTTCAGCCAGGGCCACGATCCGTACCGGCACCACCCCTTCTTCCACCATGCCCAAGGCCCGAGCCGCGGCGTAGGAAAGATCTATGATCCGGCCCGGCACAAAGGGCCCTCGATCGTTAATACGTACCACCACCTGCCGCCCGTTTTCTAGGTTGGTCACCAACACATGGGTCCCCAAGGGCAAAATTTTATGAGCCGCAGTGAAGGCGTACATATTATAAACTTCCCCGCTGGCCGTACGTTTCCCGTGAAACTTAGGTCCGTACCAGGAAGCCAATCCTTCTTCAGTATATCCCTGGGCCGAAGAAAGAGGATAATAGGTGCGTTTACCTACCTTATAAGGCTTAAGCCCCTTAGCAGGGGGCCTTTCTGGTAAAGACGGCGCTGTAAAGACCGTCCCCTTGGGACGGGGGCTTCCACAAGCTGAAAGCCCCCAAAGAACGATCAGCCCCAGGAGGATAAGCCGAAAGAAACGTCTTTCGTTTCCCATAAATTCAAGACTTTTGAAAAATAGCCCCTTTTGTCAAACCCCCTCCTTCTGGAAGGAAGCCACGGGGAGGGAATAGTC
>JALWWR010000088.1 GCA_026993045.1 Thermodesulfatator sp. | reverse complement strand
CTTCCCCAGATCGCCCGGATCACCCGTCTCAATCGCAAGATCGGTTTAGGGGTGATGGGGTTTGCGGATCTCCTGATCCTCCTAGGGATCCCCTACCACTCTGAAACGGCCGTAAAACTGGCCGAAGAAATAATGGCCTTCATTGAAAGGGAGTCTTTAAAGGCCAGCCAGGCCCTGGCTGAAAAGCGGGGCCATTTTCCGGCCTTTCCTGGAAGCCTCTGGGATAAGCGGGGGCTTCCTTCTTTGCGAAACGCCACCACCACCACCATCGCCCCCACCGGAACCCTCTCCCTCATCGCCGGCACCTCCTCGGGCATCGAACCCCTTTTCGCCCTGGCTTATCGCCGGCAAGCCCTGGAGGGAGCCGAATGGTTAGAGATCCACGAAGGGTTTGTAAAAGCCCTTGAGGAATATGGACTCCCTAGGGAAGAGGTCCTTTCCGAGGTGATGGAAAAAGGGGGGCTCAAAGAGATCAAGGGGATCCCGGAAAGACTTAAGAATCTTTTTGTCACGGCCTTTGAGATCCCAGCGGACCAGCACTTAGCCATCCAGGCCGCCTTTCAGCGCCACACCCACAACGCCGTCTCTAAGACCATAAATTTACCTCGGGAGGCCCCTCCCGAAGAAGTGGCCCGGATCTACCTTAGGGCCTACGAGCTAGGACTCAAAGGCGTCACCATCTATCGCTACGGCTCGCGCCCGCAGCAGGTCTTACGGCTCCCTCAAGACCGGCCCTGTCCAGCCTGTGGGGAAAGTCTGGAAACCCGGGAGTACTGCCTCATGTGCCCCCGCTGCGGTTACTCCGACGAATGCGGCTAAAGAGACCGCAGATGCAGACAGTCTCCCTGGGTTACCCGAAGGGGTCCCTGGGAAGTCTCCACCCAAAGGGCCCCCTCACGGTCCACGGCCAAGGCCCGCCCTTCAACAGTCCCTTCTTCCTGAATAACCCTTACCGGCCGGCCCAAGGTCTCAGACCACTTTTCCCAGGAAGACAAGATTTCCTCCACCGGGAGGGCCTTTTCCCACCTTTCGAAGGGGTCTAAAAGCAAGGGAAGAAGGGCCTCCTTTTCCACCGGCTGCCCCAGGATCTCTTTAAGGCATACAGCCTCCACCCCCACGGGCCGGACGTTAAGATTAAGCCCCAGGCCTATCAAGAGCCTTGCGGGTCTTTCCGGGGCCAAAAGGGCCTCAAGAAGGATTCCAGCCAATTTCTTCCCCTTAAAAAGGATGTCGTTAGGCCACTTAAGGGCCACCTTTAAACCATAGAGTCGATCTAAGGTCTCAGCCACCGCCACCCCGGAGGCCAGGGAAAAGACCGGCCAGCAAGAGGGTTCCAGAGAAGGGGCCAGGACCAAGGTAAGATAGAGCCCCCCCGAAGGGGAAAGCCAGCTCCGTCCCCTCCGGCCTCGGCCGGCAGTCTGAGTCTCGGCTAAGATGGCCCCCCGAAACCCCTCCAGGGCCTTGCGCCGGGCCACCAGCATGGTGCTATCCACTTCGCCATAGCGCAAGATCTCCATTTTAGGCCCTCAAATTTGCCTTTTCTGCCAAAAGTTTTATATTAGTCTATCATGAAAGTTTGGAAGATCTTGAGCATAGCTTTGTTTTTAGCCCTCCTAAGCGGAGGGGTGGTAGGC
>JALWWR010000087.1 GCA_026993045.1 Thermodesulfatator sp. | reverse complement strand
GATGTGGATCTGCCCCAGCCCTGAGATGAGAATCTCGCGGGTCTCTTCGTCCCGGCCGATCTTGAGGGTGGGGTCTTCTTCTAGGAGTTTCGCCAAGGCCGGACCGATCTTGTCTTCATCGGCCCGGGTCTCAGGATGCAGGGCGTAGGTAAGCACCGGCTCCGGAAGGCTGGGGCTGGGGATGGAGACCTTGGGGTTTTCGGAACTCAAAGTGTCTCCGGTTTGGGTCTCAGAAAGCTTGGGAAAGACCACCAAGGCTCCAGGCCCAGCCTCGGTGACTTCAATCAGTTCCTCGCCTTGAGGCAGAGAAAGATGGGCATATTTTTCCGAGATATCTTTGGCGGTGTTATAAAGGACGCCCTCCTTCGAAAGCTTGCCGGAGACCACCCGAGCGAAAGAAAGGCGCCCGGCATAGGGATCGATCAAGGTCTTGTAGACCAGGGCCGCTACCGGGGCCTCGACTTTGGGCTCCAAGTCAAGGGTGCCTTCTGCGGTTTCAGCCAACCAGGCCCCCCGTTCTTCCGGAGAAGGCCCCAGTTCCGCTATGGCGTCTAGGAGCCGAGCCACCCCGATCATGCGGGCCACCGACCCCACGCACACCGGAGAGATCTTTCCAGAAAGAATTCCCTTTTTAAGGCCCCGCATGATCTCTTCCGGCTCTAGGTGCTCTTCTTCTAGATATTTTTCAAGGAGCTCGTCTTCGCCTTCAGCTGCAAATTCCACCATGTTTTTACGGAGACCCTCGGCCAGGGCCACCAGATCCTCCGGCAGTTTTTCCACCCGGACCTTTTTTCCTTCAGGGATATAGGCCTTGAGCTTAAGGAGATCGATCACCCCTTGAAGGTTTTCTTCTTCCCCTAAAGGATAGGCAATGGGCACCGGGCAGAGCTCTAGTCTTTCTTGGAGATCGCAAAGAGTGTCTTCCAGTTTGGCCTTTTCTTGGTCCAATTTGTTGACAAATATCAGGACCGGAAGCCCTAAATCTTTAGCCCCGGCGTAGGCCTTCTCCAACTGAACCTTGACCGGAGAGGTGGCGTCCACCACCAAAACCGCCAGATCCGCAGCCCAGGTGCAGAGTTTGGTGTCTCCCAGGAAATTGTCGTCTCCTGGAGTGTCAATAAAATAATAATCCAGGTCGCGCCAACGGAGATGGTAAGTGTGGGCCGAGGTGGTGGGACCTTCTTTGAATTTGGCGGTTTTCCCTCCCAAAGAGAGCATGGTTTTAGCCAAGGCGGTCTTTCCTGCCCCGGTTTGCCCTAAAAGGACAAAAGTCCGGCTTCCGGCCATAATCCCCCTCCTCCAGTTCTTTTTAGAGAGCCTAGCCCAGAAGGGGCTTTACTGTCAAGTACGGCCATATTGGACCTTTTAACGAAGTCGCTCGTAAATATCCCTTAAATGTGCTATAAAACTCTAAAGATTTTCGACATAATGCATTCTTCCCCGGAAGAGGGCTGTGGTTTTTTTGAAAGGGGTTGGTTTTTCAAGACCGATCGGGCGTCATGAAGGCTAAACCCATAGTAAAAAAGGGGAAGGGGCTTTTCCGAAGGAGCTTACAGAAAGGGATAAAAGGTCGACCTTTCCCCCTGCTCAAAGAAAGGTTTGACAGCAAGGGCTTCTCCAGACTCTCCGCGCTTTTCCTAACC
>JALWWR010000086.1 GCA_026993045.1 Thermodesulfatator sp. | reverse complement strand
ACAGCGTGTCTACCAATTCCACCACCTCGGCGTTTATCCAATTAATAAACCCAGCCTTACTTTCCGTCAAGGCCCTCATAAAAAGTCAAAGTCTCAAAGGGGGCCGGGAATCCGGCCCCCTTAGTTTAGCTCAAACAGGCTTTCAGGTCTTCTTCGGGAGTGGAGATGGGTTTGAGATTGTACTTTTCAGCCAGGAAGTTCAGCACGTTCGGAGTGAGAAAAGCCGGCACGCTCGGCCCGAGGCGGATGTTCTTGATCCCCAGGTAAAGCAAGCTCAATAAGATAGCCACGGCCTTTTGCTCGTACCACGAAATGATGAGAGAGAGCGGAAGCTGGTTCACATCCACATTGAAAGCTTTAGCCAAAGCCACCGCGATCTGAATGGCACTGTAGGCGTCGTTGCACTGTCCGATGTCCAGCAGCCGCGGAATGCCCCCGATGTCTCCCAGATCCTTATCGAAGAAACGGAATTTCCCGCAGGCCAGCGTAAGCACCACGCAGTCCTTGGGCACCTTCTCCACGAACTCGGTGTAGTAGTTGCGCACGGGTTTGGCCCCGTCGCAGCCCCCTACCAAGAAGAAGTGTTTGATGGCCCCGCTTTTTACGGCCTCGATCACCTTGTCAGCCACCGAAAGGACCGCGTTGCGGGCAAACCCGGTCATAACCTCTTTCCCAGGAGCGTCTTCTGCAAAACCAGGCATGTTCTTGGCCATCTCAATTACCGGGGCAAAGTCTTCTCCGGGAAGGTGTTTTACCCCGGGGAAACCCACTGGCCCTAAGGTGAAGACCCGGTCTTTATAAGAATCTTTGGGCGGCATAAGGCAGTTAGTGGTCATCACGATAGGGCCTGGAAACTCAGGAAACTCCTTTTGTTGATTCTGCCAGGCAGTGCCATAGTGCCCGTAGAGATGGGAAAATTTCTTGAGTTCCGGATAACCATGGGCTGGGAGCATCTCCCCATGGGTATAGATGTAAATGCCCTGCCCTTCAGTCTGCTTGAGGAGTTCATAGAGGTCCTTAAGGTCGTGTCCGGAGACCAAAATGGCCTTGCCGGCCTTGTGCCCCAAGGGCACTTTGGTGGGCACCGGATGACCAAAAGACTCGGTATTTCCAGCATCCAAGAGTTCCATAGTCCGAAGGTTGATACGTCCAGCCTCAAGGGCCCGGTTTACCCAGTCTTCAAGGGTAAGGTCGTCCCGATAGAGATCCACCAAAGATTGTTTCATAAAACGATAAACTTCTTCGTCTTCTTTCCCGAGTTTAGCGGTGTGATAGGCATAAGCCGCAATCCCTTTCAAGGCGTAAAGGACCGTAAGTTTTAAGGAAAAAATGTCCTGGTCTTTAGCCTTTTCCGGTTTAAGTTCCACTTCCTCGCCTTGTTTGACCATGGCCTCGATGGTGCCCGCGGGCTCGAAACGGGCCGTTTCTGAGACCTCGGTGAGACCAGCCTCGGACTTAAGGGTCTCGCGGAGCTCAACCGTCTTTCGGATATAGTCCGCCATCCTTTCAGGATCGAAATTGACGTTGGTTAAGGTAGAAAAGAGGGCTTCACAAAGGAAGAAATCGAGATCCGGCTTCCGGACGCCCTTTTCCTCGGTCTTCAAAGCCAGCTCCGCCAGCCCAACCAAGGCATGTACCACAAGATCCTGAAACT
>JALWWR010000085.1 GCA_026993045.1 Thermodesulfatator sp. | reverse complement strand
TTCCGTTAATTGCGAGCTCACCTCTCCTTCGTCGGCCTCGTCCACGTTCTTGACCAGATAAAGCCCCAGACCAAAACCTTCTTTCCGGGTGGTAAAGAAGGGTTCAAAAAGTTTGGGGACTATATCCGGGGGTAAGGTGCCGGGATTACAGACTTGAAAGACCAGACTTTTAGGATGGAGCAAGACTTTAACGGAGACCTCTCCCCCAGGAGGGGTGTGTTCTAAGGCGTTTTGCAAGAGATTAGAAAGGGCCCGATAGAGCCATCGCGGATCGGCTTTTAGGACCGTCCCTTCCGGGGCCTCAAAGTTCAGGCTTAGACCTTGGGCCTCGGCCTTGGGGATGAAGCGCAATTTCAGGGCTGAAAGGAGGTCTTCCACCGGAAAGGTCTTTTCCTGCAGCTCTAGCCCTCGATCTAAAGAAAGGAGCTCTTGGGTGAGGTCCGAAAGGCGTTTTATTTCTTCTTCTAGGGTGGGCAGGAGCTCGGAGGCCTCTTGAGGGTTTTCCTTGAGGTATTGAAGCCCCATGGCTAAGGTGTGGAGGGGGTTGCGAACCTCGTGGGCGATCATGGCCGCCAGACGCCCTAGGGTGGCTAGTTTTTCCCAAGAGGCTAGACGCTCTTGCCAGCTTTCCCGTTCCCTCTGCCATTTTTGGAGGTATAACCCCAAGCCCCCCAAGATCAACATGCCCCCCAGAAAGACCAAACTGCTATAAAAGAGGGCCTCTTTAAATAAGAGGGCTTTGAAATGGGTGTCAAAGCCCACCAGCAAGAAAAAGGTCCGGTTGGGGGCCAGGGAAGTCTCACGGCAGAGAAGAAAGGCCCCCTGGATCTCGTAGCCTTGGGAGCATCGCTTGGAGACCTGGAGGAGCTTTTCTCGCCAGTCTGAAGGGAAGGTGTTAAGGAGCCAGGTCTCTTTTTCCTGCACCAGGACCCCTACCAAGCCCGGATCTCCTTGAAGTTCGTCGGTGAGCCAGGAGAGGTTTTCGAGATAGGGAGGAACCTCAGGCAAAACCTGTAATAACTCCAGATATCCCTGGAGGCGGCCCTCGATGAGATTAAGGGCCCTTTCAGCCTCGAAATATTGATGGTCAGCCAAGGTCCGATGTAGGAGCCAGATCTCGGCTCCGAAACTCAAGAAAAGGACCCCTAGGCCCAGGATCAAAAGCAGTCTGGCTCTCAAGGTTTACCACCAAGGCCAAAAGCGGCGGGGCGCCAAGGGTTTTTTCCAGCGGGGGACCCCAGACTCGTCCCGAAGGCGGATCTGTCCTCCCCGCCATCGAATTACTTTGGGGAAGAGCATTTCCCCACAGCGAAAGCCTCGAATCTTCACTTTGTCTCCCACTTTCAATTTATAACCTTGGGTGCGCCAAAAGCGATAAGGCCCTAAACGCACAAAATAGGTCTCTCCCTGAGGGGTCTCGATCACCGCCAGAGGGGGGCGCAAACGGACGATTTGGCCCCGAATCGTAATCTCTGACCAATGGTCACCACAGTGTCGGCCGGCCTGGAGGGGGGAAGAAAGCCCAAAGACCAGTATTAAAAAAAGAAGAAATCTTTTCATTTCTCTCTAATTAAAGCCCATTTTCTCTCAAAGAGACCTCTGAAAAAGTCCACCCTCCCCCTCTGGGGGAGGGTTTGGGAGGGGGAAATTTAAGGGTTTCCGC
>JALWWR010000084.1 GCA_026993045.1 Thermodesulfatator sp. | reverse complement strand
CCCTGAAGGCCCGGGATCTCTTCTTTCAAGGGGCCAAACTCTTGGGCTTTTCCTTTCTTTCGGTGAAGGCCCAGAAGGAATTGGAGCCTTTTCTGGAGGCCTCGGGGGACTTACGCCGGCTTTTACGCCGCCCGGGAACCCTCCTTTGCGTAAAACAGCCCCATCCCCCTTCTTCCCGAAGGGGTCTTTTTTTGAAAGGTTTCTATCTCCTTAAGACCCGTCAGCCTCCGGAAAAAGTCCTGGGCACTTCCGGGGGGCTTTGTGGAGGACTTTATAGCGGGGGATACCCTGGAGCTCCTTTGGCCCTGGCCCTGGCCGCTTATGAACAGGCCCGGCGTTTAGGAGGAGGCCTGGTGCGTTTCGAGCCGTTTACCTATCATGTCTTAGGGGATCTTTACGCCGACTGGGGAGATATGGGCCAGGCCCTTTGGGCTTACGATCAAGCCCGGGGCCGGACCCCTCAACCGGCTCATCTCCTCAACAGCCGGGGGCTTATCTTAAAGGCCTTGGAACTTTACGAAGAGGCCGAGGAGACCTTCCGGCAGGCCCTGGCCTTAAGCCCGGAAGACCCTTTGATCCACTTTAATCTAGGTTCCCTTCTTTTGAGTCGAGGAGAGGCCCAAGGCCGCTGGCACCTAGAGCAGGCTTACAGACTTTCCCCGGAAAGGGGACTTTTCGCCGAGGCCCTGGCCCGACACCTAAAAGAAGAAGGGCAGTGGGGCCAGGCCCGCGAGATCCTAGAGAGGGCCAAAGGCTTGAGCCTACAGGGCCGGGCCATTTTGGGGGAACTCTTCTATCTTTCAGGGGAGCACGAGAAGGCCTTTCATTGCTTAAAAGAAGTGGTCCGGGCTAAAGAGGCCCCGGCCGAGGCCCTGGCCTACCTAGCCCTGCTTTACCGGCGCCGGGGAGAAGAGGTGGCAGCGGAAGTCCTTTCCCGGGAAGCCCTGCGCCGGGGTGGAGAAAAGATCAAAGACCTCATAGGGCAAGACCTTGGCCCCCAAACCGGATCATAATCGGGGTTCGAACATGAAGCTTTTGGTCTTAGGTTCAGGAACCGGCTGGCCTCGAAAGGAAAGAAACGCCGCGGGCTACTTGGTAGAAACTGGCACCTATACTTTACTCCTAGACTTTGGGCCGGGGACCCTCCGGCGTCTTACCGAAGCCGGCCGCGATATCAACCACCTGGACCTTATCTTCCTCTCCCATTGGCATCCGGATCATGTGACCGATCTCATCCCTTATCTCTTCGCCACCCGCTACGCCCTGGGATTCAAACGGACCTCCACGGTCTATCTCCTTTCTGCTCAAGGTTTCAAAGACTTCTATCAGGCCTTGAAAGGGGCCTTTGGGCACTGGATCGAGCCCCCGGAGGGGCTTCTGGAGATCGTGGAACGCCCCCGCAAGGAAAAGACCCTTTTTGAACTCCCGGGGCTCCGTTTGTTTACCGCCCCAGCCTGTCACAATCCCGAAAGCCTGGCCTTACGGATCGAGGCCCAAGGGCGGGCCCTGGTCTATACCGGAGACACGGGATACTGCCCTTCCCTTGTGGAACTGGCCCAGGGGGCGGACTTGATGGTGGCGGAATGCGCCTCTCCGGAAGGCTGGGAGGTGGAAGGTCATTCCACCCCTTCGGCCGCGGCCCGTATGGCCGAAGAAGCCGGGGTCCAGAAACTCCTCCTTTCCCATTTCTATCCCCCTTGCGATCAAAGCGACCTTCTTACCCCGGCCCAAAAGTTCTTTTCGGGACCCATTCTGTTGGCGCAGGATCTGATGGAGATTAAAATTTGAGCATGGACCCTAAACTCCTGGAATCCCTTAAACGGAAGGTCCAGCAAGAGCTGGTGCAGCGGGAAAGAGAGGTCTTGGAATACTGGTTGGCCGAACTGGAAAAGGTCTACCATCGCAAACACCAGACCCTGGCGGAACTAAAAAGCGAGCTCCGGCTTTTGATGGACCGGATGAAAAAACGCCTCTCGGTTATTCAGACCAAAGGCGTTTAGAAAACTCTTGGAGCCGGGGGCCAAAGACCGCGGCCACGGCTTCTTTCACCTCGTCTTGACAGGTGAGGTGCAGCACCCTTTCCACCAATTCCCGGCAGTGACGAAACTCTAGCTCCCGGATAAAGAGCTTGACCTCTGGAATACTCTGAGGGGTCATGCTGAGCTCGTCTAGCTCAAAACCAACTAGAAGAGGGATATAAAGGAGATCCCCGGCCATTTCACCGCACATGGAGACCGGGATCCCCTCCCGATGACCGGCCTCCACCGTGGCTTTTATGAGACGCAAGATGGCCGGGTGTAAAGGTTCGTAAAGCTCCGAGACCTCTTCGTTTCCTCGATCAATGGCCAGGGTATATTGGATGAGATCGTTGGTCCCGATACTAAAGAAATCGGCCTCTTTAGCCAGGAGATCCGCCACCGCCACCGCCGAGGGCACCTCGATCATCACCCCCACCTGGATCTCTGGGTCAAAGGGATGGCCTTCCTGGGCCAGCTCCTCTTTGATCCGTTCTAAGAAATTACGGGCCCGCAGAAATTCAGCCACCCCAGAGATCAAGGGGAACATAACCTTTACCTGTCCGTAGGCGCTAGCCCGCAAAATGGCCCGGAGCTGGGTCCGAAAAAGGTCTTCTTGTTTGAGACAAAGCCTTATGGCCCGCAACCCCAGGGCCGGGTTAATCTCTTCCGGGAGCTCAAGCCCCGAGGCAAACTTGTCTCCACCGATATCTAAAGTTCTAATAGTCACCGGATAGGGGCGGAGGCTTTCTACCACCTGGCGATAGGTCTCAAAGAGGAGCTCTTCTGAAGGCAACTCCCGCCGAGAGACATAAAGATACTCGGTGCGGAAAAGCCCTATTCCCTCGGCCCCATATTCTCGGACAAAAGGGATTTCTTCCGGGAGATCCAGATTGGCTTGGAGAGTAATCCGGCGGCCATCTTTAGTTTGGGCTTCCAAATGGGCCACCTGGTGAAGTCTTTCTTTAAGACGCTGAAAACGGCGGGCTCGTTGGGAAAATTCTGCGATAATCTCCGGTTCCGGGGCGATAAAGATCTCTCCTGTGGTCCCGTCTACCGCCACTAGATCTCCGGGAGAGATCTCTTTAAGGACCCCTTTGGCCGCCACCACCGCCGGGATCCCGAGGCTGCGGGCCACAATGGCGGTGTGCGAGGTACGACTTCCTCCCTCCGTCACAAAGGCCAGGGTCAGATCCGGCTTAAGGCCTACAGTGTCAGCCGGTGAAAGGTCTTGAGCCACGATAATGCTCTTTTCTTCCCAGGCGTTTCCCGAACGGTGGCCCTGAAGGTAAAAGATCACTTTTTCCACCATGGAAGCCAGGTCTTGATAGCGTTCTCTAAAATATTCGTCCGGCAATTCCGCAAAGGCCTGCCGGTAGCGATCAAGCACCTTAAACAAGGCCCACTCGGCGTTAAAGCCCTTTCGAATCAGGGCCTCGGCTTCCGAACTCAAGGAGGGGTCTTTTACGATCAAACGTTGGGCCTCTAAGATGGCGTGCACTTCCCCCAGATTTTCAGGAAGTTGGGCCTTTAACCGCTGAATTTCCTGGGCTGTGGCCTCAATGGCCTCTTCCAGTCTCTTTATCTCTTTGGGGATCTCGGAAGGGGGGATCTGGGTCCGGGAGACTTTAATATGTCCGGGAAAGATCAACTGGGCTGGACCTACAGCCACCCCAGCCGAGACCCCAAGTCCCCGTAAGATTTTCATACCGAAGCCGCCTCAAGCACTCCTTTTACCGTCTCCACCGCTTTTCGGGCCTCTTCCCCCTCGGCCTGCACCTTCAGTTTGGTGCCCCCCGAAGCGGCCAGGGTGAGGACGTCCAAGATGCTCCGGGCGTCTACCCAGCGTTCGTCTTTACCTAAGCGCACCTCGGCCTTGATACCAGCCAGGGCCTTGGCGAGTTTGGCCGCGGGCCGGGCATGAAGCCCTAAAGGCCCGCGGATCTCGATCTCTTCTTCAATCTTGCTCTCCACTTCCTCCCTCGGCTTCTTCGGAACCCGTCCCCCCTTGAGAAAGCTCCTTCTCCACTTCCTCTTGGGCCTCTTCCATGACCTCGTCGAATTCGTCCCCCAGTTCGTCTCCAAACTCGGCCCCCATCTTTTGCATCATCTTCATCACACTGCGAGGATCTTCCTCGTCTAACCCCGAAAGAAGGGCGGGATCCGCTAACCGTTCTAAACGGGTGTCTAGGGACAGCTTGACCCGAACCCGAGAAACTAATTTTTTGACCCGCTTTGAACCGCAACGGCGGCAATAAGGATGAAAATCTTCTTCCTTAAAGACCAGATGCTCGGAAATCCTGCGACAATCCAAGCAAAGATATTCAAACAGCGGCATTCTTGCTGGTCTCGCTCCGCAAGTCTTTAAAATGTTTTCGTAGCAGCCGAATTAGAAATAACGTATTTAGGGACGGTTGTCCATTGAGCTTGAGGTTTTCAAGGGGGATCTCGGCCCGGGCCTTTTCTCGATGCCCTCCAGCATAACCCAGGGCCCCAAAGGCCTTTTCAGCCAAACGGCCCGCATTTTTACGGTATCCGTCACAACGGATCACGATAATCAATCGTTGACGATGTTCTCCAGAAACAAAGACCCAACTGGCCTCCTGCACATGGTTCAAAAGATCCGCTATGACCACCGAGATATCGGCGTTGGGGACCTTCCCGATATGAGTAAAGAGCCTCTGTTTGCGAAACTTCATGTTGTCCAAGGCCTTACGAATGTATTTGAGTTCCGAGCGCCGGATGTCGGCGGACTCGATCTTATGGAGGAGATGCCGATTGAGACGCTTAAAAAGATAGTGAAAACCGATCACATCCTGCAAGGCGCAGTGTTTCTCAAAATTGTCGGTGTCGGTCTTGATCCCGTAAACCAGGGCCGTAGCCAAATGGACCGAAGGCTTTATCCCGGCGGTGCGCAAATATTCCGTAAGAATAGTGGAGGTGGCCCCATATTCGGGCCGGATATCCGCAAAGGAGGCCTGCCACCCGTTGGTCAGAGGATGGTGGTCAATGACCACGTCGAAAGCGATCTTTTCAAAATCCGGGCTGTGAGTGGGCTGAGAATCAAGCAAGATCTTTTTGGAAAAATCCTCCAAAGCGACCTGGTTCTTCTTGAGGACCGGGATCTTGAGAAGCTGAATCATAAGCTGGTTGTTAAGACGCCGGATCTCGTTCACGTGCGCGATCACCACCTGGGAAACCCTTTGGGAAAGCAGACGTTTCATAGCCCAGGCGCTGGCCAGGGCGTCGGGATCGGCCCAGATGAGGATAAGGACCCGGTCCTCCCGATTAAAAAGGGAAAGCAGGGCGTTTAATCGCTCCCGGTTGGAACGAAACCGGGGAAATCGCACTCCGTTTCCGTGATTTACCGGCATAGGACCTAAAGAAAAAAGCCTCCCTCATAAAGCGTCAGGGAGGCCACCTCGTTTTGATAATTAATTAAGCCCTCTCTCAAGCAAAAATCAAGTTCTTCTATTTCCATTTTTCCCTCTATAAATGCCAAAAGTCTAGCATCACCTAGGATTATTTCAATAGGCCTTCTTTTTTCTTCAAATTCGTACGGTGGAGGCCTAAAATCAAACTCTGGATGTCGGAGACAGACCTCCCGCAGGAGGGTTAAAGTGGTTCTTACGGCCCGAAAGGTTTGGGGGTCGGTGACTCGGATCTCAAAGCCCCAGCAGGTCTTCCCTTCCCATTTATCAAAGACGGGTTTAAAGGCCACCGGCCGGAGACAGGCTCCAGGAAAAGAACGGGTCCGAAATTCCTCCCAGAGGGCCGAGGCTTTGAGCCAGGGGGCGCCCCACCAAAGGAAGGGTCGAGTGGTGCCTCGGCCTTCGGAAAGGTTGGTGCCTTCCAGGAGGACCTGGCCCGGATCATGGGCCGGCCGGTGCAGACGATCTCCGAGGTGGTCTCCGGAAAAAAGGCGATCACCCCCGAGACGGCGCTCGGTCTGGCGGCGGCGTTCGGAACGTCGGCCGA
>JALWWR010000083.1 GCA_026993045.1 Thermodesulfatator sp. | reverse complement strand
CGGTGCCCTTTCCACTTTGTAGAAGACAAAGTGGTGACTTCGCCGAGTCCTCGAAAAGAGTTCTCGGGAGGCCGGGCTTGAGGCGCACAGGTGTCCTACTTCTGGATTGATGGTTCCATCAAATCCATCTTTATGCGCCCAATGGACGCACCAGCCCGAATAGAGGAAATCAGGCTTTGGTTTGATCCTGAATCCTCTACTATCTAGGGCTTCTCTTATCATTGCCTCTCCTAGTCCATCTAGTGGCAATGATAAGAATCTCAACCCTTCGTAGTAATCTACGAGGGTTTTGTAATCGGAATCATACTGGCTCTCGCCATCCTCTCCGATTATATACGGCTCATGGCCTTTATATATGGCCCTTATTGCCGGATCCTGGCTTAGGATTTTATCAAAGTAAATCCTAGCCAGCTGATGAAGCGAGGTTCTTATTTTTGTTATTCTCGCTTCAACATACCTCATATTTGAGGTATATATCGGCCCATCTGGGTCGATACGGTCCTCAGCCGTGATTATACTTATATTGCGTAACCTTTCGGCTGAGTTGACCCAATAAAGGAAATATGCGATTTCCTCCACTGGGCCTTTTGCCATTCGAGAACATATTTTCTCGATGGCAATTTCCGCTCTTTCGAGGAGGTCGCAACTAGTGTCGCGGTTAACCCCTCCTCTGCGGATGATTCCAAGGAGGTAGAGTTTTGCAAGCGCAAAGAAGCTCTTACCTCCTCGTTTTATTAATTTATTCATATTCGTCCCCCTCCCCACCCATCGCGGAATATAGTAGTACGATGGGCGGGGCATACTAACTCCTCTAGCTTAGAGCCAGCTAGGGAGTTTAACGCCCTTCTTTCGAAGAGCGTTTACAGCTGCCTTGTGGTCAGCAGCCGTGACCGCCTTTTCGAGGCGGCGATAAAGACGAGCAAGCTCGTCCTCACCGCCTTTGGCGGTCTTGTCCTCGCAAGAGAGCCAGGACTTCAAAAGTCCCAGATCCTCTGAGAGGAATTTAGCCTCGCGGGCTTTGGCCTTTTTCTTGGCCTCCCGCTTGGCTTTGGCGACCACCTTCTTGGCGGTCTCCAAGACGGACTCCCGTAACTCCACCTGCAACCCCTCCTGCTATCGAATTTTTCTTGCAGGCCCGCAACGTTGGCCGATTATAGTCCAGCCGAGATGAACTTGCCAGAAGAAATAACATCCTCTGCCAGCCAGCCAGAAAGTCACGCCGAGGGCGCGCCGGCTACGGCGGCCCATGACATTCCCGCCGACATCTCCATGATCCTGCCGGCCGCAGGGCCTTCCTCCCTTCTCGACCGCACACTGCACACCCTGGCGGCAGCGGCCGATCCAGCCCACGTGGAGCTCATCGTGCTCGACAACGGCGGGCTTGCCCCGCAGGCGGCCGGCCGTCTCGAAAGGGCGCACCCCCAGGCCCTTTTCGTTGAAACCCAACCAGCAGAACCGTTTGGCTGCGCCCTCAACCGCTGCCTTGCCCTGGCCCGCGGCCGCTATCTCGCCCTCCTTCCGCCAGGGGCGGCCATCACCAGCAACGCCCCGTACGAACTGCTCCTTTTTCTCGACACCACGCCTGAAACAGGCATGGCCGGCCTAGCCGCGCCCCCACCCCTGTCCCTCAAACGCCTGCCCGGCCTGTTTGCCCTTTTGGCCCGCTTCACAGGCGT